>NZ_JBSFGJ010000126.1:0-22027 GCF_053596515.1 Nonomuraea sp. NPDC001684 | reverse complement strand
GTGAACTCGGCCGTGGCCGACGACCCGTCGCTGGCCAACAGCGACCCGTACGGCGACGGCTGGAAGTTCCGCGTCCGCATGGAGGGCGACGCGGATCTCATCAGCTGGCCCAGCCGCAGCAGGTGCCTGACCACCAGCCGGTAGATCAGCGCGCTCATGACCAGCATGCCGGCGCCGCGGGCGCTGAGCACGAACCCCCACGTCTCCTCGCCGCTGAGCTGCCTGGTCAGTACGGGCCCCAGGATCTGCCAGGTGCCGACCTGAACCAGGTTGACCACGCAGAAGCACGCGGACACCGTCCACACCCAGCGGATGCGGCGGAACTCGGTCCAGCCGTCGCGGATGTCGGCCGCCATCCCGGAGGAGGGCCGCGGCGCGGCCGGCGCCGCGGGGAGGGACAGCCGGGCAAGGCATCCCGCGGCCAGGAGGTAGGTCAGTGCGTCGAAGGCGATGGCGGGGCCGCCGCCGACGGCGGCGACCGCGATCCCCGACAGGCTCGGCCCGAGGATCTTCGTGGCGTTCCGCACCGATCCCAGCAGCGCGTTCGCCTGCCGTATCCGGTCTTTGGCGACAAGTTGCGGCACGATGCCGCGCAGCGCCGGCGTGGTGAACGCGGCGAGAGTGCCGTTCAGGAACCCCAGCGCGGCCACCGGCAGCAGCGCGTACCTGCCGGTGAGCAGCAGCGCGGCGACGCCGCCCTGGGTGAGGGCCGAGCCCAGATGGGCGGCCGTCAGGACCGTCCGGCGCGGGAGGCGATCGGCCACGGCCCCGCCCACCAGGAGAAAGGCGAGCAGCGGCACCATGTAGGCGGTCAGGACGACGCCGAGGTCGCTGGTGTTGCCCGAGGCGTCCAGCACCCCGAACGCCAGCGCGACCGGCGCCATCGAACTGCCCAGCAGCGACACCGCCTGCGCGGAGAGGAACCAGCGGAAATCGGTCTGTCGCAGGAGGGCTGAGAGCATGGGCAGGAGTCTGCAGACATACCGGATCGCACACTATCGTTTCGGCAGGAGGCGAAAGATGACGCTGCTGCGGTTGAGCACCCTGGCCCTGTCGCGGTCGCGGTTCGCGCTGTCGCCGCTCGCCGAGACGCTGGGATCGCTGATGGTGCTCGACAGGCCCTGCGCCGATCCGTGGCTGGCGTCCTGGCACGGCCGCCACCGCGGCGCGTTCCGCGCCGTCCTGGAAGCCGATCCTTTCGCCGGGGGCCTGGTCAGGTTGCTGAGCTCGACCAAGTGGCTGCCGAGCCACGTGGTGCTTCCGCCGACGGGCGGCATGCGCACCACTTTGGACAGCGAGCTCGCGTCGGTCGCGCGGGTGCCCGACGAGGAGGTGCGCGCCGAGCTGGCGGAGTCGGTGGCGCACAGCTGGAAGCAGCACGATCTGGCCTGGCTGACCGGACGCGGCTGGGCGGCCCGTACCGCCGACCTGCTCAGGTACGTGTGGGACGCTCATGTGGCCCCCGACTGGCCGCGCCGGCGGGCGCTGCTGGAACGCGACGTCACCTACCGGGCGGGGTTGCTGGCCGCCTACGGGTGGCCGCGCGCGCTGGAGCGCATGAGCCGCCGCAGCGCCTGGGTCGGCGACGACGCCATCCGCTTCAGCGACCAGCCCTCCCCCGACCGGGTCGTCGGCGACGAGGGCATGCTGTTCGTCCCGGTCAGCGTGCTGAGCAGCGGCACGTGGTTGTGCGAGGCGCCGCCGACGTCGTACGCGCTGGTCTATCCGGCCCGCGGATCGGCCGGCGGCACGGCGCGTTCGCCGCGCGCCCGGTCGCTGGAGCGGCTCATCGGCGCCGGTCGAGCGGCCATCCTGGACGAACTCGAACACCCCGCGACCAGCAGCGAGCTCGCCGCGCACCTCGGCCTGTCACTCGGCACCGTCGGCGGCCACCTGGCCGTCCTGCGCGACGCGGACCTCGTCGTCGGCACGCGGGCCGGCCGGCGGGTGGTCTATCGGCGCACCGAGACCGGTCACCTGCTCGCGGGCCAGGGAGAAGGTTGAGCAGGACGGGCCGGGTGATCCCCTTGCGTTTTCATCCCACGCGACGGATCATTTCGTGCGCATCGTACCGTTTCCCTGCGAATCAGGAAGGACGATCCATGATCCGTCGCGTACTGGCCGTCGCGGTTCTGGCCGCCGCCACGCTCGCCACCGTCCCGGCCGCCGCGCAGGCGCTGCCTGCCTGCCCGGTCGGTTACCTGTGCAACACCCAGTACTTCTCCGACGCCGCGCGCACCCACCTGGTGGGCGTCAGGACGCAGTTCTGCGACCGTTCGGTCTCGACCTGGGGCACGCTCAGCGGCTACGTCACCTGGTCCTCCAGCCCCTGCAACTGATGGCAGGCCTCCGGCACGGGGCCAGGAAGCCTCAGCCACTCGCCCTCCTGCCGGAGGTCCGGGGACGTCGTGGGCTCGGTTCGCGGCCGGGCGGCTGGTGGATCCGCTGCTCCGGCGCCGGTCGCGACGGGTTGGGCCGGGTGACCTCCGTCCCGTCCAGGAGGATCTGCTCGCCGTGGTGGGTCACCGTGATCGACGGCCCCCGCAGCAGCCGGTAGACCGTCGCCTCCGGGGCGACGCCGACGCTCAGCAGGCTGCCGCGGTAACGCAGCCGGAAGGCGAGCCGGGTGATGCCGGGAGGCAGTGACGGGGCGAAGCAGATCCGTCCCCGGCCCGCGCGCATCCCGCCGAAGCCCGAGACGAGAGCGATCCACGCCCCGGCCAGCGAGGCCATGTGCACGCCGTCCATGGTGTTCCGCTCCAGATCCGCCAAATCCATCAGCGCCGCCTCGCCGAGATAGCGATAGGCGAGCTCCAGATGGCCCACCTCGGCGGCGATCACCGCCTGGGTGCAGGCCGACAGGGACGAGTCCCGTACGGTCAGCGCCTCGTAGTAGGCGAAGTTGCGGGACTTCTGCTCCGGCGTGAAGGCGTCCCCGCGCAGATGCATGGCCAGCACCAGGTCCGCCTGCTTGACCACCTGCTTGCGGTAGAGGTCGAAGTACGGGAAGTGCAGCAGCAGCGGATACTGGTCGGGCCTGGTGGCCGCGAAGTCCCAGGCCGCGTGCTGGGTGAAGCCCTCGCACTGCGGGTGGACCCCCAGCCGATCGTCGTAGGGCACGGACATCGCCTCCGCCGCGTCCCGCCAGCGGCGGATCTCCTCGGCGGTGACCTGGAGCCGTTCCGCCGGGCCCGGATGGCGGTCCGCGGCCTCGGCCGCCGCGCGGAGGTTCTGCTGGGCCATCAGGTTCGTGTACACGTTGTCGTCGACCACGGCGGTGTACTCGTCGGGGCCGGTCACACCGTCGATGCGGTAGCGCCCGGCCGGGTCGTGGTGGCCGAGGGCGCACCACAGCCGGGCCGTCTCGACCAGCAGCGGCAGGCCGGTCCGCTGTTCGAACGACAGGTCCTGGCTGGCGTCCACGTACTGGATCGCGGCGTGCGCGATGTCGGCGTTGACGTGGAAGGCCGCGGCTCCGGCGGGCCAGTAGCCGGAGCACTCCTCACCGTGGATGGTCCGCCAGGGGAAGGCGGTGCCGTGCAGGCCGAGCTGCTTCGCGCGCTCGCGAGCCAGCGGGATCGTGGTCCGCCGCCAGCACAGCGCGTCCGCGACGGCCGCGGGATGGGTGTAGGTGAGCACCGGCAGCACGAAGATCTCGGTGTCCCAGAAGGCGTGCCCGTCGTAGCCGGAGCCGGTCAGGCCCTTGGCCGGGATGGCGCGCTCCTCCAGGCGCGCGGCCGACTGCAGCAGATGGAACAGCCCGAAACGCACCGCCTGCTGCACCTCGGCGTCGCCCTCCACCTCGACGTCCGCGCCTTCCCAGAAGTCGTCGAGGTAGCGCCGCTGGTCGGCGTGCAGGCCGTCCCAGCCGTCCAGGCGGGCGGAGGCCAGCGCGGCGGCCACCTGGTCGTGCAGCGCGGCCCGCGAGCGCTGCGCCGACCATCCGTAGGAGAAGAACTTGACCAGCCGCAGCGTCTGGCCGGGCGACAGTCGGGTGGCCACGGTCAGCCGGCTGACGTCGTCGCTGCCCTGCGCCTCGATCCTGGTGCCGTCCGGCCCGTCGATCTCGTGGCACATCCCGGCGGCCACGCGCAGGCCGCTGGCCCGGGTGCGGTGGACCATGATCGCCGTTCCGTCGCTGCTCGGGACGTTCTCCTCCGCGACCAGCGGCGCGTGCAACGGGGCGGCGGCGCGCGGGTCGGCGCCCTCGTAGGTCTGGGTCTCGTTGGCGATCAGCTCCGACTGGAGGACCACGCGCAACGGCCGCTCGACGGCCTCGACCTCGTACAGGATCGCGGCGACCGCGCGGTGGGTGAAGGACACCAGCCGGGTGGACGTGATCCGGACCGGGGCTCCGGTCGGGGAGCTCCAGTGGGCCGTGCGCGTCAGGGTGCCGGCGCGCAGGTCGAGGACCCGTTCGTGCCGGTGGAGCGTCCCGTACCGCAGGTCGAACGGCTCGTCGCCGACCAGCAGCCGGATCACCTTGCCGTTGGTGACGTTCACCACGGTCTGTCCGGATTCCGGGTACCCATAGCCCGCCTCCGCGTACGGCAGCGGCCGCACCTCGTAGAACCCGTTGAGGTACGTGCCCGGCGCCCCGTGCGGCTCGCCCTCGTCCAGGTTGCCGCGCAGCCCGATATGTCCGTTGGACAGCGCGAACACCGACTCGGTCTGCGCCAGCACCCGCAGGTCGAGATGCCGCTCCCGGACCGCCCACGGCTCGACGGTGAACGCCGGATGCCGGATCATCCGGCCTCCCGGGACGGCGCGCCCCGCTCCAGCAGGTCGGCCAGGTCGGTGACCACGACGTCGGCGCCGTGGTCGCGCAACGCGTCCGCCTGCCCCGCCCGGTCCACGCCGACGACGTAGCCGAAGCCTCCCGCCCGGCCGGCGGCGACTCCGGCCAGGGCGTCCTCGAACACCGCCGCCTCGGGCGCCCGCAGCCCCAGCGCCTCGGCGCCCGCCAGGTACATGTCCGGAGCCGGCTTGCCGGCGAGCCGGCGGTCCCGGGCCACGACGCCGTCGATCCGGGCCTCGAACTGCCCGGCGAGCCCGGCGGCGGCGAGGACCTGCTCGGTGTTGGCGCTGGAGGACACCACCGCGCGGCGCAGCCCCGCGTCCCGGACCGCGGCCAGGTAGCGGACGGAGCCGGGGAACACGTCCACGCCGTCCCGGTCGATGATGGCCTGGACCAGGGCGTTCTTGCGGTTGCTCAGGCCGTACACGGTCATCGTGCCGGGCGGGTCGTCCGGCGTCCCCTCGGGCAGGCTGATGCCTCGGGCGTCCAGGAAGCCGCGCGCGCCGTCCGCCCGTTTCCTGCCGTCGACGTAGCGGTCGTAGTCGGCGCCCGCGTCGAAGGGGACGAACGCGGCCCCGGTCTGCTCGCTCCAGGCCCGCAGGAAGTCGTCGAACATCGACTTCCAGGCCCTGGCGTGCACGGTGGCGGTGCGGGTCAGCACGCCGTCCATGTCGAACAGGCACCCTCGAATGCCGTCAGGCAGCCCCAGCATGGATCCCCCGTTCGCCCTCACACCAGCTCCCACCTGCGCATACCCTCCGCCTGCGGTCCTCACCCGCGCCGGCGCCCCGGCGGCGTTTGCCCACTTCGCCCAGGGGCATGTCGGCTGGACGGCGTGCGGTGCCATCGGGGGGAAGGGGAACCCATGCCACTCGTCAATGTGAAGGTGATCGAGGGTGTGTTCAGCGCCACCCAGAAGGCCGAGATGGTGCGGAGGCTGACCGACGCGATCGTCGCCATCGAGGGTGAGCACATGCGTCCCCTGACCTTGGTCGTGATCGAGGAGATCAAGAGCGGCGACTGGGGTGTGGCGGGACAGCCGGTGACGGCCGCGGAGGTGAAGGCGCTGGCCTCGGGCGGGCCCGGATGACGTCCTTGGGGCGGTACGCGTCCCGCGCTCTAGACGCCCAGCGCTGCCAGGGTCTCCCGTAGCCAGCCGATCTCCGTCCTGCTGGTGGCGGTGGCGATCGTGAACAGGCCCTTGCGGAACGGGTCGTCGAAGTCGGCGGCCCGCAGGGGCCGGTCGCCGTCCCAGAAGAAGCTGGCCGGTTCGGTGAGGAAGGTCAGTCTGCGTCGCAGCACACCCGCCTGGAGCGCGGGGTCGCCGAGGTGACGCAGGAACGCCAGCATCGTGAACCAGCGGTTCTCGTCGGTGATGAACGGCTCGTCCGGCTCGGCGAGCCGCCGCCGGAGCTCGGCGCGCCCGGCGTCGGTGAGGGTGAGCACGTGCCTGGGTGCGGCCTGGGCGCCGGGCTGCAGGTCGCGTTGGAGCAGGCCGTCGCGCTCCAGACGTTTGATCGCCGGGTAGAGGGTGCCGTCGGCGATGGGCCGGACGTGGCCGGTCAGGGCGGCGACGCGCTTGCGCAGCTCGTACCCGTGGAGCGGTTCGTCGTAGAGGAAGCCCAGGATCGACAGCTCAATCATCCCGCTATGCTATCTCGATGTCTTGGTACATCGATGTCGAGGTATCTCGGAGGGGATGGTCATGAGGGACGCGCAGGTACTGCCGGACGGGAGCCGCATCCGCTGGGCCGAGGTGGCCGGTCGTGAGCCGGTCCGCGTCTACGTGCACGGGCTGGGCGCGGCGGCGGCGCCGTACTTCCTGGAGGTCGCGAGCCGGCCGGAGCTGGCCGGGCACCGGAGCCTGTTCGTGGACCTGCTGGGGTTCGGCACCAGCGACCGGCCCACCGCGTTCGGCTACACCATCGAGGAGCACGCGGACGCGCTCGCGACCGCGTTGCGGGCGGCGGACGTGCGCGCGGCGCAGGTGGTCGCGCACAGCATGGGCGGGACGGTCGCGGTGCACCTGGCCGAGCGGCATCCGGAGCTGGTGGCCGAGCTGGTGCTGGTGGACGCCAATCTGGACCCGGCCGAACCCGCGCCGCGGCCGGGCAGCTCGGGCATCGCCGCCTACACCGAGGCGGACTTCGTCCGGCACGGCTGGGAGGAGACGCTGACCCGGGTCGGGCCGCACTGGGCGGCCACCATGAGGCTCGCCGGACGGGAGGCGCTGCACCGCAGCGCGGTCCACCTGGCGCGCGCGGATGTGCGGGAACGGCTGCGGAGGCTGCCGATCCCGCGCGCCTACCTCCACCCGGAGGCGGACGGCGAGCCCGGCGGGGCGGCCGAGCTGGCGGCCTCCGGGGTGCGGCTGGTCGCCGTCCCGGACGCCGGCCACAACATCATGATCGACAACGTGGACGGCTTCGCCAGGGAGGTGAGCGGCCTGCTCGCCGGCCGGTGAGCAGGCCGCGTTTCCCCGGGGAGCCGCGTGCTCGGGATCCCGCCGGTGGAGGGCTGCCGAAAGGGCGCCTGACCCCACCCTGTTCACCTCTGCGTGCGCGGGAATTGGGGGTGACCGATTCCCGCGATCCAACCCGTGACAAAAGGGCTGACAAGCGCTTGAATGGCGCTCGGACATGAAGAGTCACATCGGGCTGGTGGGCCGGAGCGCGGAGCTGGAGCGGCTGCTGGCGGCCGTGGTCCATCCGCCCGCTCTGGCCGTCGTCGAGGGTGAGGCGGGCATCGGCAAGACCCGCCTGGTCTCCGAGCTGGCCGCGCGGGCCGGCCGGCCGGTGTTCCTGGGGCGGTGCGCGCACATCAGGGAGCCGTTCCCCCTCGGCCCGCTCCTCGACGCCGTGCGCGGCATCGGCGCGAACGGGCCGCTGTCGCCCGTCACCGGCGCGTTACGGCCGCTGCTGCCGGAGCTGGCCGGGCAGTTGCCGCCCGCCCCCGAGCCGCTGGAGGAGCGGGCGGCCGAGCGGCACCGGATCTTCCGCGCGCTGTCGGAGCTGCTGGGCTCTCTGGGCGAGGCCGTACTCGTGCTGGAGGACCTGCACTGGGCCGACGAGCAGACCCTGGCCTTCCTCGGCTACCTCATGGGCGAGCCGCCACCGGGGCTGTCGGTGGTGCTGACGTTCCGGGGCGAGGAGGTCGCGCTGGACGCCAGGACGATCGCGGCGCGGGCGGCGCCGTCGGTGTCGCGGGCCCAGGTGGGCCTGGAGCCGCTCGACGTGGCCGAGACCCGCGAGCTGATGACCGCGATCCTCGGCTCGGAAGGGGTGTCGGAGGAGTTCGCCGCCCATCTGTGCGAGCGCACGTCGGGATTGCCCTTCGCGATCCAGGAGATGGTGGCGCTGCTGCGCGAGCGCGGGACGCTGATCAGGCGCGGGCGCGGATGGGCGCGTAAGGCCATTGACGAGCTGAACGTCCCGACGGCGCTGCGCGACTCGGTGCTGGAGCGGGTGGGCCGGCTGCCCGCCGGGGCGCGGGCCGTGGTGGACGCGGCGGCGGTGCTGCAGGTGCCGGTGCCCGTGGCGGTGCTGGTGGCGATCTGCGGCCTGGAGCGCCCGGACGCGCTGGCCGGGCTGGAGGAGGCGCTGCGCTCGGGGCTGCTGAGCGAGCACACCGCGCTCCCGCGCGGCGCCCCCGACGGCTCGGCGCGCACCGCGGGTGTGGGGTTCCGGCACATGCTGGCCCTGCAGGCGGTGTACGAGAGCATCGCGCTGCCCCGGCGTCAGGTGCTGCACGGACGGGCGGCCGAGGCGGTCGAGCGGTTACGGCCGGTGCCGATCGGGCAGATCGCCCACCACCTGCGGCATGCCGGGATGATGGAGGAGTGGGCCCGGGCGGCCGACCGGGCCGCGGCCGAGGCCGGCCGGCACGGCGACGACAGCGAGGCGGCCCGCCTGCTCGGCGACGTCCTGCGCGAGGCCCCGCCCGAAGGGGAACTGCTGGAGGACATGGCGGTGCGCTTCGGCTGGGCCTCCGTCCAGGGCCTGCACGCCCAGCCCGGCTTCGGCCAGATGGACGATCTGCTGCGCCGCGACCTCGCTCCGGGCGTGCGCGGCGAGCTGCACTTCCTGTACGGCCTGCTCCTGGAGAGGGCGGGCGCCGCCCCGGAACTCCGGCGGGAGCAGTTCGCCACGGCGGTGCGCCACCTCGACGACCGTCCGGAGCTGGCGGCGTGGGCGATGGTCGGGCTCGGCGTGCCGACCTCGGCCGGGGTGTCGCCGGCCGAGCACGTCTACTGGCTGGACCGCGCGCTGGAGACCGCCGAACGGCTCGGCGGCAGCCCGTCGCTGCAGCTGTCGGTGCTCGGCAAGGTGGCGATGGTGCTCACCACCATCGGCGACCCACGCTGGACGTCGC
Organism: Nonomuraea sp. NPDC001684; assembly: GCF_053596515.1. Taxonomy (NCBI): domain Bacteria; kingdom Bacillati; phylum Actinomycetota; class Actinomycetes; order Streptosporangiales; family Streptosporangiaceae; genus Nonomuraea; species Nonomuraea sp. NPDC001684. The sequence goes on along the minus strand of NZ_JBSFGJ010000126.1, from coordinate 12,858 downwards.
TGACCGAGCGGATGACCCGGCTGGCCGGCGGCCGTCCGGAGTCCCGGCAGGAGGTCGTCGCGTTCTGGTCGGTCGGCGACGAGACCTGTTACGCGGGCCATTACGCGGTGAGCGAGCGGCTGCTGGAGGCCGCGCTGCGCGGTGGGCTGAAGATCGACAGCAGCCGGCGGCTGGAGTACCTCATCCGCTCCTCCCTGGCGGTGCTGCGCTACTTCCGCGGGGAGTGGACGGGCCTGGCCGACGAGACCGCCCTGCTGCTGGACGCGCTCGACGAGCAACCGCACCAGCGCGTCACGGCCGAGCTGGTCGCCCACTGCCTGGCCGTGGCGCGGGGTGAGATCGAGGAGGGGGCACGCAGGCTCCGCGCGGCCGTCGGGAGGGCCGTGGAGGTCGGCGCGGTGGACGCGCTGCCACCGGCGGTCGAGACGTTGCTGCGCCTGGGCACGGTCCGGGGTGAGCCGCCGGACGACGAGCTGATCGGGATGCTGGCGGGGTGGCGGGCCAAGGGGTTGCAGCCGCTGGCCGTCCGCGCGTTGCCGGCCCTGGCGGGCGCGCTGGTCGCGGCCGGCCGGGCGGCCGAGGCCGGCCTGTTGTGCGCGGAGCTGGAGCGGGAGCTGGACGGGCTGGACGCGCCGCTGGCGCCCGCGGCCCTGGCCCACGCCCAGGGGTTCGTGACGGGAGACCCGGAGCGCTTCCTGGCGGCCGCCCACGCCTACGACGAGCTGGGCGGCCGGTACGAGGCGGCCCAGTGCCGCGCACTGGCCGCGACCGCCCTGCTCGACGACGACCGCGACCGCGACGGCGACGGCGACGGCGACGGCGATCCCGGGCGGGCCGGAGCGCTGCTGGGCGTCGCCATCGCGGTCTTCGAGGAGCTGGGGGCGCGGTGGGACCTCGACCGGGCCGCGAGCACGGCCAGGCGGCACGGCGTGGCCGGGCCCGTCCGGTACCGGGGCGGCACGCGCGGCTACGGTGACGCGTTGTCGCCGCGCGAGGCCGAGGTGGCCGAGCTGGCCGCGACCGGGCTGAGCAACAGGGAGATCGCCAAGGAGCTGTTCCTGTCGCCGAAGACGGTGGACAAACATCTGAGCGCGGTGCTGCGCAAGCTGGGGCTGCGGTCGCGGGCGGCGCTCGGGCAGCGCATGGGCGGATCCGGCTGACCCACCCCCACGAATGGGGATTTTTCCCCATAGCTGGGCGTACGCCCCTGTCATCACGCTTGTCCCATGGACAGCCCGGACGAGCCCACCGAGACCGAGGACGCAGAAGAGCCGACCCCGGCCCCGGACGACCACGGAAACCCCGCCGACGCCCCCGTGACCACTGCCGACGACGACGGCTGGGTCGAGGCGTGACCCCCCACCGAGGACAGGAGCCCGCATGACCACCTCCAGGCCGCGCTTACGAGCGGTGGTGATCAGCGCGACCGCGGCGCTGGTCGCCGGACTGGGCCTGACCGGCTCGACGGCCGGCGCGGCGACCGGCGTGCCGCCCGCCGACCCCGTCATCCCGTCCGTCATCCCGTCCGTCATCCCGTACGAAGACGCCCCGGCCGTCGCCCGGGAACAGCCCGCGACCCCTCCCCGGCGGACCACCGTCACCCTCGTCACCGGCGAGCAGGTCCGGCTGGACGTGGACGAACAGGGCCGGCAGAGCACCACCGTCGTGTCCCCCGGCGCGGTGCAGGCCGGCGGCACCTACCTGAGGTTCGGCTGGCACGGCGACCAGTACGTCATCCCGAGCACGGCCGTGCCGTTCCTGGACCGGCTCCTCGACCCGCGCCTGTTCAACGTCAGCCACCTGGCCAGGACCGGCAACCGGCCCGTCCCGGTCAAGGCCACGACGGGCCGGCTCGCCGCGATGGGCGCCACGATCACCCCGGACGAGGCTCCGGCCCTCGGCCGCGTGCTCGCCGAGGAGTGGCGCGCGGGCCGCGGCGGGACGCCGGCCGGCGTCGAGCGCATCAGCGCGCCGGACGACGCGCCGCCCTCGCCGTTCCAGCGGCCCGCGACCGCGAAGGCGGCGGCCGGCGCCTACCACACCCTGTCGATCGACAGCGTCGACCTGGACGGCAAGCCGGGCGCGGTCGTCGCCTACGTGCACAGCGTCGACGACACCGACCTCGGCTTCTACACGATCGACTATCCCGGCGAGACCGGCGAGGTCGCCTTCAGCGTGCCGGAGGGCACCTACGCCGTCGAGGCGAGCGTGTTCACCGGGCCCGCCGACGACCTGACCAGCCGCGCGGCGTTCGTCGTCCAGCCGGAGATCAAGGTCGGCGGCGACGTGCAGGTCACGCTGGACGCCCGCACCGCCGTGCCGTACGACGTCGAGGTGGAGGAGCCCACCGAGGGCATGTACCGGCAGGACATGTTCGCCTTCGTCAGGAAGAGCGAGGCGGGCAACTCGGCCGGGGTGGACGCTTGGGGGCTGGGAGCCTTCCAGCTGGTCGCGTTCCGGATCGTGTCCAACCCGGAATTCGGCAGCCGGCCGCTGTACGCGACGCCGACCAGGCCGGTGCGCAAGGGCAGTTTCAGCTTCGCCGCCTACACCCAGCTGACCGAGACCGCGTCCGGCTCCCCCAGCAGGCCCACGTACCGGCTCGTCCTGCCGTACGCCAAGGGCGTGCCCGGGAGCTTGGCCCGCAGGGTGCGGAACGCGGAGCTGACCACCGTCCGCTCCACGATCGTGCGCAGCCCGTACGGGCAGCAGGACCGGTTCGAGCTGTTCCCCGAGGTCTTCCTGCCCTGGACGCAGACCGCGCTCGGGGTCGGCGCGTCCGTGCTGCCGGGCGAGCGCACCGACTACCTGTTCAGCGGCTCCCCCGACATCACCGTCTGGCACACCGCGTTCAACTCCGACGACGGCGCGCGGCACTACGACCAGCGCCGCACCCTCAGGCCGGGATCCGTGGTGCGCGAGGTGTGGAACAAGGCGCCGGGCGTGCCGTCGCGCACCGCGCCCTACCGGCAGGAGTCGACCATCGGCTTCGGCGGCGACTCGCCCCTCGTCGACGATCCGTTCGCGACCTTGTGCGTGGCCTGCCGCCAGGGAGACCTGGGCATGATCTATCCGCAGCGGTTCGCGGACGCGACGCCGGGCCACTACACGACCGGCAACAGCTGGGACGAGCACTCCGGCCTGGACTTCTACCGCAACGGCGAACTGGCCTTCACCTCCGACAACCGCATCACCGGCAACCTCGGCGCCCAGGCGGCCGACCTGCCGATGCTGCCCGAGCAGGCCGTCTACCGGCTGGTGTGGAAGCAGGACCAGCGCGGCGAGCTCGCCGGCACGCCGGTCACGACCGACTGGACGTTCCGCTCGGGGCCCTCCGACCGGCGGGCCGAGCTGCCGAAGAGCGCGTCGTGCGTGCCCGACGCCACGCGGGAGTGCTCGTTCCTGCCGCTGCTGTTCCTCCGTTATGACCTGCCGCTCGACGCCGAGTCGAAGGCGAAGGCCGGGCCGTTCGAGGTGGCCTTCGCGGTGGAGAACCAGGAGCACATGGCCGCGCCGAAGGGCGTCGAGGCCACCGTCGCGGTCTCCTACGACGACGGCGCCACCTGGAGCGAGCCGCAGACGGCGGCCAGGCGGGCCGGCGGCCTGTTCGCCGCCACGATCCGGCACCCGGACTCCGGCGGGTTCGTCTCCCTGCGGGTCAGGGCGCACGACCGGCAGGGCAACGCCGTCGAGCAGACCGTCGTCCGCGCCTACGGCCTGACGAGCTGAAGGAGCTCATCATGGTGAAACTCATCGCGGCGGCCGCGGCCGCCCTGCTCCTCGCCGGGCCCGTCGTTCCGGCGCAGGCCGATCCCGCGCGCTCCTGCCCGGCCGCGCGGGCCGGGTCGGCCGGCTGCCTGCTGACCGCCCGTCCGGCCGCGGAGGCCAAGGCGGCCGGGCTGCCGCAGCCGTTCTCGGCCGCCGACCTGCAGCAGGCCTACCGGCTGCCGTCGGCGCGGCTGGGCGGCGGTCAGACGATCGCGGTCATCGTGCCGTACCACAACCCGAACGCGGGCAACGATCTCGCCGTCTACCGCAAGGCGAACGGGCTGCCGCCCTGCGAGGGCGAGTTCGACTGCTTCCGCCAGGTCAACCAGCGCGGCGGCGACGAGCCGCCGGGCGCCAACCCGGACTGGTCGCTGAACAGCAGCGCGGCGCTCGACATCGCCGCGGCCGCCTGCCCCAACTGCAGGCTGCTGCTGGTGGAGGCCGACGACGCCGGCGCCGAGAACCTGGGCCTGGCCGTCGACCAGGCCGTCAAGCAGGGGGCCACGGTCGTCACCACGCCGTACGGCCTGCCGGAGTACGCCGGCGAGCTCGCCCACGCCGCCCACTACGCGCACCCCGGCGTGCCGGTCACCGCGCCGAGCGGCGACAGCGGGTTCCCCGCCAGGACGGGCAGGCAGCTCGTGCCCGCCGCGTACGGGACGGTCACGGCCGTCGGCGGCACCACGCTGTACCGTCAGGCCGGCGCGCGCGGCTGGGGCGAGACCGCCTGGTCCGGATCGGGTTCGGGCTGCTCGGTCTACGTCGCGCGGCCCGCCTGGCAGCCGAAGGGGGCGTGCGGCGCCAAGCGCACCGTCGCCGACACGGCGGCCGTGGCGGACCTGCGAACGCCGGTCGCCGTCTACGACAGCTACTCCTACGGCGGCTGGGTCGCGGTCGGCGGCACCCCGATCGCCGCCGCGCTGGTGGCCGGGGTGTACGCGCTGGCCGGCAACGGCGACCTGATCACGCCAGGCAGGCAGCTGCAGGCGGGCAAGGGCCACCTGTTCGACATCACCGCCGGCAAGACCGGCACCTGCGCCGCGCCCGAGCTGTGCAACGCGCGTCCCGGCTACGACGGCCCGACCGGCTACGGCAGCCCCAACGGCATCGGCGCCTTCTAGGAGAGCCCATGAAGACCCTCATTGCCGGCGCGCTGCTGGCGACCACTCTCACCACGCCCTCGGCCGCACCGGGAGGCTGCGTGCCGTCCTGGAACGTCGTCGACACCTCCGCGATCACCCCGGCCGACAGCTATCCGCAGGACGTCACCGTCTTCTCCGCCCGGGAGGCCCTGTTCACCGGCTCCTCCTCCAGCGGGTCACCGGCGGCCTGGACCGGCGACCTGCGCGGCGGGCGGCCACGCGACGCCACCCGCCCGCCCGTCCCGCCGCACACCAGGCAGAGCGCCGAGGCCAGCTCCTTCCACTCCCCCAGCGGCGGCTGGCTGCTGCTCGACCACATGGGCACCGGCGCCGACACCACGCAGGCCGCCCGCTGGGACGGCCGGCGCTGGACGCTCCACCCCACGGCCGTCTCACCGGCGGCTGCCACGACGGGCCTCTACCTGGCCGACGTCGCCTCGGTGTCGAAGAACGACGCCTGGGCCGCCGGCTACACCTACGGCGCCAAGAAGGGCGACCTGAACCCGCCCACCGCCGCGCTGATCGAGCGCTGGGACGGCCGGCGCTGGTCGATCGTCGAGAACCCGGCCTCCGGGCGCCCGGAGTCGATCCTGCGCGCCGTCACCGCCGTCGCGCCCGGCGACGTGTGGGCCGTGGGCAACCAGCGCGACGCCGACGGCGTCGTCAGCCCGCTCGTCCAGCACTTCGACGGCACGCGGTGGACGGAGGTGCCGGCCCCGCACCCGACGGGCGCCCTTTTCGCGGTCTCCGGCACCGGCCCCGACGACGTGTGGGCGGTCGGCAGCCGGCGCCGCGACGGAACCGACAACCAGGCGGCCGCCCTGGTCATGCACTGGGACGGCACCGCGTGGAGCAGCGTCACGACGCTGCCCGACCTGGGCAACAGCCGTCTCGACAGCGTCTACGCCGCCGCCCCCGGCGACGTGTGGGCCGTCGGGGACGTCGGCCTCGGCCAGGAGGAGGAGTTCCTGCACTGGGACGGCTCCGCCTGGACGACGGTCTCCCATCCCGGGCCGCGTTTGAACGGCCTGACCTACAACTTCCTGGACGTGCACGGCAGCGGACCGGACAACGTGTGGGCCGTGGGCCTGACGATCTCCGAGGTCGCCCAGGAGGTGCGGCCGATGGCCGCCAGACTCACCTGCGGAAAGGGCTGACATGCGATTCCGGGCCTTACTCCCCGTCCTCGCCCTGGTGGCGGGGCTGACCCCGGCCTTGCCCGCACAGGCGGCGCCGGGCGACGTCTGGGTGATCCTCAAGCCGGAGGCCGACCTGTCGGCCGCGCCCAAGGCGCGTTCCAGAACGGCGCGCGGCCAGCTCGTCGTGGACGCGCTCAAGGACACCGCCGTCCGCACCCAGTCGGACGTCAGGAAGTACCTCAAGGACGAGAAGCTGGACAGCGAGTCGTTCTGGGTCACCAACGCGATCCTGGTCAAGGACGCCACCCCGGCCCAGGTCAAGAAGCTGACCGCGATGGGGGGCGTGCGGCAGGTGCGGCCGCCGAAGACGTACACGCTGGCCGAGCCGGTGCGGCGCGCCGTCACCACGGCGGCCGGCACGGGCCTGGAGTGGGGCGTGGGCGACATCAACGCCGACGACGTCTGGAAGGAGTACGGGCGGCGCGGCGAGGACATCGTCATCGCCAACATCGACACCGGCGTGCAGTTCGACCACCCCGCCCTGCGCGCCTCCTACCGCGGCACGAACGCCGACGGCACCGTCACCCACGACTACAACTGGCTGGACACCTCGGGGCACTGCGCGGGCGGCGCTCCCTGCGACACGCACGGGCACGGCACCCACACCATGGGCACCATGGTGGGCGACGACGGCCAGGGCAACCAGATCGGCGTCGCCCCCGGCGTGAAGTGGATCACCGCGAACGGCTGCCAGACCTGCAGCGAGGAGGACCTCGTCGCGGCCGCCCAGTGGATGCTGGCCCCCACCGACAGCCACGGCCAGAATCCGGACGTCAGCAAGCGGCCGCACATCATCAACAACTCGTGGAGCTCGACGGAGCCCACCGACGAGCCGATCATCGAGGACATCCTGCAGGCGTGGGCGGCCTCCGGCATCATGGGCGTCTGGGCCAACGGCAACAGCGGCCCGTCGTGCAAGACCAGCGGTTCGCCCGGCAGCCGCGCGCTCAACTACTCCGTCGGCGCCTACGGCGTGAACGGCGCGATCGCCTCCTTCTCCAGCCGCGGCCCCGGCCAGAACGGCGAGACCAAGCCGAACATCGCGGCCCCGGGCGTCGACGTGCGCTCGGCGCTGCCCGGCGGCTCCTACGGGCTGATGTCGGGCACCTCCATGGCGGCGCCGCACGCGGCCGGCGCCGTCGCGCTGCTGTGGTCCGCCTTCCCCGACCTGGTACGCGACCTGGACGGCACCCGGGCGCTGCTGGACGCGTCCGCGATCGACACGGCCGACGCCCAGTGCGGCGGCCCCGCCGAGGACAACAACGTGTTCGGCGAGGGGCGGCTGGACGCCTCGGCGCTGCTGGCCGTCGCCAAGGTCGGGCTCGGCACGCTGGCCGGGACCGTCACCGACGCGGAGACGGGCGAGCCCGTGCCCGGCGCCACGGTCTCCGTGACCGGCGCGCGCTCCCGCGACGCCGTCACCGGCCAGGCGGGCGACTACTCGCTGCGGCTGATCGGCGGCGAGTACCAGGTGAAGGTCGAGGCGTTCGGCTACGACGACGCCACAAAGGCCGCCACGATCGCCAAGGACGGCACGGTCACGCTCGACGTCCGGCTCGCGCCGACCGCGCGGGTCCAGGTCGGCGGCACCGTGCGGGACGGCTCCGGCCAGGGCTGGCCGCTGGCGGCCAAGGTGACGGCCTCCGACGGCGCCGGGCACACCTGGACGGCCGAGTCCGACGCCGGGACCGGCGCGTACCGGCTGGACCTGCTGCCCGGTACGACGTACACGCTGGAGGCGGCGGCCGTGCCGCGCGGCTACACCCCGGCCGTCCGGCAGGTGACGGTCGGCACGGCGCCGCTCACCGAGGACTTCGCGCTGACGGTGACCCTGGCCTGCGAAGCCCCCGGCTACGAGCCGGTCCTGGAGGGCGTCACGGAGCGGCTGGACTCCGGGCTGCCGGGCGGGTGGAGCGTCACCAACGCCGATCCCGGGTTCCCCGGGTACGCCCACGAGCCCGGCTGGGTGCTGAACGATCCGGGCGGCCGTACCAACAGGACAGGCGGGAAGGGCGGGTTCGCGATCGTGGACTCCGACCACTACGGCCTGCACCACGTCCAGGAGACCACGCTGACGTCGGCGACCGTGGACCTGTCCAAGGCCGCCGCCCCGGCCCTGCAGTTCGCCTCCGACCTGGAGCCGAGGGTGAACGGCACGGCGCTCGTGGACGTCAGCCTCGACGGCGGCCGGACCTGGGCGAACGTCTGGAAGAAGGCCGGCTATCCGGGGGCTCGCGGGCCTGAGCTGCAGGTCGTGGAGCTGCCCCAGGCGATCGGCCGGAACGCGGTGCGGGTCCGTTTCACCTTCCTCGGCCAGCTGTCCGGGTGGTGGGGGATCGACGACGTCTTCCTCGGCCACCGCACCTGCGAGAAGAAGTAGCCCCTCCGGGGCCCGTCCCTGACGGGCCCCGGAGAACGACGCCCGGGGGCCGCTCGTCCCCGACGTCGAGCCGGTCAGGAGCGATGTCAGGGCCACCTGCGAGAAGGGCTCTGCCACAACGGCGGCGCGGCCGCGTGCTGTCGCGGATCTTGGCCCTTCATTTGTGAGCGATGCTCATGTATGGTCGCCGTCACTATGAGGAACCGCTGGTTGTCGCCGATCGCCGTCGTGGTACTGGCCGCCGTCATCGCACTGGGAGCGGTGTTCGACCCGTCGGGGCTGGCCGCGCCGTACACCTGGACCGGGGCTGATCTGCTGCCTGTCGCCGGGCTCTGGCAGGTGGCCGCGCCGGCCGTCTACGTGCCACTGCTGCTGGCGGGGGTCGGAGCGCTGACCTGGGCGGTCGCCCGCGGACATGCCCCGCTGCGTACGGCGCTGCTGGTGTGGGGCGCGGTGGTGTGGTCGGCGATGGCGGCGAAGCTGCTGATGTCGCTGGCGATGACCTTCGACGACGTGCTCTACCTGGTGTGGTCGACCGGCTTCACCGGCGTCAAGGCGGCGGTCTTCGGCCTGCCGGTGGCGGCGGCCGCCTGGCTCGCCCAGCTTCTGCACCGCCGCCTCGCCCCACCTTCTCCCACGTCGGCGTCCGCGGATCCCGCCGAGGGCTCGGGGGCGTCGGCGCCGGGATGGGTTGCGGCGGGAGTGGCCGTGGTCCTGGCCGCGTCGGTCGGCGGGGTGTGGTGGGGCGGCTCGCCCGTCGGCTATGCCATCGGCGACTCCCCGCTGGCCCCCGCGCCCGAGGCGGGACCGCTGGGCTGCCTGGCCGCCGTCGCTCTGCTCGGCGTGCTGACCTGGGCGTCGCACCGCCGGCTCAGCGCCACCACCTCGCCCGGGGCCGTCGTGGCCGGGCTCTCCGCGCTGGGGGCGGCCGGGACGCTGGGCCTGGTCGAGGTGGCCGTCGGGATCCCCGGCGACCTGGCGGGCGGCGGTCTGTTCTGGGCGCCGGCGATCATGCTTCGCCTCGCCCCCGCGCTCTCCTTCGGCGCCCTGCTCGCCCTGGCGACGGCACTGCTCGTCGCCCTCCTCGACGCCGCCCGTCCGGCGCGCAGGGGCGTCGCCCTGGCCGCGCGGATCCCGATGGCGGTCGTCTTGGCCGCGGCGGCGCTCGCCTTACCGCTCCTGCAACCCGGCGCCACGACCGCGCAGCCGCCGCGCACCCCGGGGCTGACGCTCTCGGCCGACCGCAGGATCGTCGACGCCGACGGCAACGAGGTGCTGCTGCGCGGCGTGAACGTCAACCAGCTCGAAGACTATTTCCAGCAATTTCAGGATAAAGCGGTGACGCGGCCGCTCACCGAGGCCGACTTCGCCGGCATGGCGCGGATGGGCTTCAACGTCGTCCGTCTCGCCCTGTCCTGGTCGGCGCTGGAGCCCCGGCCCGGCCACTATGACCCGGCCTACCTCGCCAAGATCTCCTGGGCCGTCGAGACCGCCGCCCGGCACGGCCTGCGCACGGTCATCGACATGCACCAGGACGCGTGGGGAAAGGGCGTCGCCGCCGCCCCCGGCACCACCTGCGCCAGCGGTTCCCCGATGCACGGCTGGGACGGCGCCCCCACCTGGGCCGACCGCTTCGACGGCGCCCCCAGGTGCGAGTTCACCGGACGCGACATCTCCCCCGCCGTCGCCCGCGCCTTCACCAACTTCTACCAGGACCGGGACGGCATCCAGACCCGCCTGGTCGCCGCCTGGGGCATGCTGGCGGAGCGGTTCGCGAACGAGCCGATGGTCGCCGGATACGACCTGCTGAACGAGCCCGGCTTCGGCGAGGCGCCGCCGATCACCTCCGGCGTCCTGCTCGGCCGCTACTACGACCGGGCGATCAAGGCCATCCGGGCGGGCGAGCGGCGCGGCTTCCCCCACCTGGTCTTCTTCGAGCCGTCCGTGCTCTGGTCGGGTCTCGGCTTCGAGGTCCCGGTGCCCAAGGACTTCACCGACGACCGGCTGCTCGTCTTCGCTCCCCACCTCTACAACGAGTCGATCACCATCGAGCAGGGCACCGGCCTCACCGTCACGAGCATCGAGCGCGGTTTCGAGCTGGCGAGCCGGGCGGCGAAGTACTACGGCGCCGGGCTCTGGTCGGGCGAGTGGGGCTGGTTCGGCGACCCCGCCGCCGCCCCGATCGCGAGATACACCGACCAGGAGGACCGGCACCGCATCGGAGGCGCGTTCTGGGTCTGGAAGCAGTCCTGCGGCGACGCCCACGCCAGTGCCGGCGCCGAGACCGGCGGCAACCTCATGATCGAGGACTGCGCCACCGGCAAGGACCTGCCTCCGCCCGCCGAGTACGTCGCCGAGCTCTCACGTCCCTACCCCCGCTCCGCCCCCGGCCGCCTGACCGGCCTGACGTCGGACCGCGCGAGCCTCACGGCCCGGGGCGAGGGCAGCGGGTGCGGGCTCGACGTCTGGTTCCCGGGCGACGTGCGGCCGGCCGTCCGCGGCACCGGGCTCAGCGGCGTCGCCGTCCGGCAGGCGCCGGGCGGCTGGCGCATCACCGGCTGCACGTCGGGCTCCTACAGCGTGACGGCGGACGCTTAGCGCTCCCCCGGCGGAGGCACGACCGGTCACGTCACCGGTGTTCGCCGGCGTGGAAGGCGCGGGCGGCGAAGGCGATCCACTCGGGGCGTTCCCAGGTGGTCCAGCGGGCGCGCGCCTGTTCGTCGATCCGCGCGGCCGTCTCGTCGGCGGAGGCTCCGGCCGCGCGCAGCCGTGCGACCTCGCCGTGCACGTAGCCGAGGTAGTCGCGGACGTCGCGGATCAAGGAGACGCCGCCCACCTCCCCGTGGCCGGGCACGACGATCTCGGGCGCGCCGGCGATCAGGTCGTCGAGCACGCCGATCCAGCCGGGGCCGTCCACGTCCACGTCGTACGGCGGGAAGTACGGCGCGATCGGGAAGATGCGGGTCTCGATCAGGTCGCCGCCGAACAGCACCCGGTCGTCGATGACGACGACCTGGTCGGAGCCCGTGTGCGCGGGCCCGACCGCCCGCAGCGCCGCCGTGCGCCCGCCGAGGTCGATCTCGGCCCGGCCCTCGTAGACCAGGTCGGGATCGACGAGTTCGACGCCTTCGAGCTCGGCCGCCGCGGCGGCGCTCAGCCCCCTGAACATCTCGACGTAGGCGGCGCCCTTACGGTGCAGCTCCGCGCGCTGGGCGGCGTTGTAGACGATCGTCGCGGCGCCCTTGAACGCCTGCGCCCCGAACCCGTGCTCGGGGTGGAAATGCGTGATGGTCAGGTACAGCCGCCGGTCGCCGGCCAGGCGCCGGGCCTGCTCCAGGACATGGTCGCCGTTGCGGGGACCCATGCCGGTGTCGACGACCAGCGCGGCGTGCTCGCCCACGACGATGCCGACGTTCGGGACGAGCTCGACGCGGTTGTCGGGGATGACGTACACGCCGTCGCAGACCTCGACAGGCTCGCCGCGCACGACCGGCGGCGGGCTCGTCCGCACGTCGGGAAGGTCGGTCAGGTCAGGGGACGGGTTCGGCGTCACATCGGCGGGGCACATGATCCGGCTCCAATCTGAACACTGTTGAGATGCAGGCGAGCGTAGCAGAGATCTGATCAGTGTTAAGATCGGGCGATGGCGAAAGGGCGATACCACCACGGTGACCTGCGCAGCGCGCTGCTCGACGCCGCCGAGGCTCTCGTGCGCGAGCGCGGCGCCGACGGCTGGTCCCTGCGCGAGGCCTCGGCGCGCGTCGGCGTCAGCCCCAGCGCCGCCTACCACCACTTCGCCTCCCGCGACACGCTGGTGCGCGCCCTGTCCGAGCGCACGCTCGCCTGGCTCGGGGAACGCCTGCGACAGGACTGCGAGCGCGCACCCGGGCAGGCCGACGACCCGCAGCTGCGGCTGATCGCCCTGGGGTGCGGCTACGTGCGCTGGTCGCTCGACGACCCGGCCGTCGCCCGGCTCGTGCTGCGCGGGGGCGCCACCGCCCCCGACTCCGCCATCTCCCCCCACCCGCACGACGTCCTCACCGCGGAGCTCGACCGGCTCGCCGCGGCCGGCGGCCTGCCGGAGCCCGCCCGCGAGGGGGCGGAGTTCGTGGTCTGGGCCGCGCTGCACGGGCTGGCCGTGCTGCTGGCCGATGGCCTGGTGCACTTCGACGACCCGCGCGCGGTCGATCTCCAGACCACGCGCGTGGTCCGTACCACGCTCAACGGCCTGGCCCAGGAGGCGTCGCACGCGGCGGGCCGTCCCGCGGGCCGTTCCGACGGCCTCCTCCACGCAGGCGTGGATGTGCAGCGTGTCCCACACTCCGGTGATCTGCAGGATGCGGGCCGGGATGTCCCGCACGGCGGCCAG
>NZ_JBSFGJ010000125.1:0-22160 GCF_053596515.1 Nonomuraea sp. NPDC001684 | reverse complement strand
GCCGAACACGGCGATCAGGACGGTGGCCCCCAGGGCGGTGAGCGCGCCGAGGCAGCCGAGGACGAGGCCGATGCTCAACAGGACCTCAAGCCGGTTGATCCACTTCATGGGCATAACGATAATCGTAAATAACGAAAGTCGTTATGTCGAGGGACGGCGGGCGCGGCCTGACGGGGGATGCGAACCGTGGATCATGGGGCGGGGAGGGGCTGGGGGGCCCTATGGTGGGTCGGAAATAGCCCACTTTTCGAGTTTTTGGCGGGGATATGTCCGACGCTACGCCTTCGATGGTCGCCGACCGGTACCGGCTTGACGAGCTCATCGGCAGCGGTCCGATGGGTGAGGTGTGGCGGGCCTACGACACCCGCGCCGACTGGGTCGTGGCCGTGAAGATCCTGGGCGCGGGCGAGACCGGCGCGGCCGGCGAGGCCGCCAGGGAGGCGCTGAAGCAGCACGCGCAGGCGGTGGCCAGGGTGATCCACCCCAATGTGGCCATGGTCCTCGACGTGGGCGACCAGGAGGGCGCCCCGTTCCTGGTGACCGAGTTCCTCACCGGGACCAGCGTGGGGGAGGACCTGGCGGCCGAGGGGCCCATGCCGATCGTCGAGGTGTGCGACCTGGTCGGCCAGGCGGCCGCCGGGCTGGACGCCGCGCACCGCGCCGGGGTGTTCCACGGGCAGATCGACTCCGGCAGCTTCCGGCGGGCGGCCAGCGGCGTGCTGAAGGTCGTCGGGTTCGGGCTGCCGGACGAGGAGCCGTCCCAGGCCGAGCGCCGCTACCTGGCCCCTGAGCGGGCCTCCGGCCGTCCCGCCACGGCCGCCGCCGACCTGTACGCCCTCGGCGCCGTCTGCTACGAGCTCCTCTGCGGCCGCCCGCCCGCCGCCGCCCCCGACCTGCCGGTGACCGGCATGCGCGCCACCCCGCCGTCCCCGCCCTCCGCCCCCGCAACCCCGGCCCCTGGAACCGAGGCTCCGGAAACCGCAGGCGCCGGGGCCGTGACTCCCGGGACCGTGGGTGGCCCGAGTGCGGCTCCCGGCGCCGCGGCGCCCGGGATTGCCGGGCAGGGGGTCGTCCCGCCCAGTGCGATCCGGCCCGAGATCCCGGCCGAGCTGGACCGGCTCGTCCTCGCGATGCTCGCGCCCGACCCCGCCAGGCGGCCTTCGGGCGGCGAGCCCGTCCGCCGGGCCCTGGCCGCCATCGCCCGGCCCGGCGCGGCCCCGGGAGCGGCCCCGGCGGCCGCCAACCCCGCCGGCGCCCCGGCGGGCCGGCCGGGCGACACCCAGGTCTACGACTTCAACGGCGTCCCGCGGGCCGGTGACACCGCCGTCTACGAGTCCGCCGAGCTGGACCCGGCGCCGCCGCGTACCGGGAACAAGCTGCTGATCCAGATGGGGATCGCCGTCGCGGTCATCGCCGTGGTGGCCGTCGCCATGGTGATGTGGGCGGGCTCGCGCGAGGAGACCCCGGTGGCCGAGCCGAGCGCGAGCAGGCCCCCCACGCCCGTCCTGACGCCGGACGTCGCGCCGCCCGCCCGCCCGACCTCCGAGCCGCCCCGAGCCAGCCCCACCGACCTCACCCCGAGCGACACCGCCACCAGCCTGGTCCAGACCGTCGGCCCCAAGGCGACCCTGGACTCCGGGCAGACCCCGGCGGGCGGCTGGGACCACTGGCTGGTGAAGTTCGACGAGGCGGTGACGGCCCAGGAGGACATCGGCGACATCGACCCCCATGTCGCCGAGAAGGTCCACGACAAGCTCAGGAAGGCCGCCAAGAAGCTCCAGGACGGCCATTTCGAGCCCGCCCGCGGCCAGATCGCCGGCGTCTACCGGGACCTGCGCAAGGCCCAGGTGAAGGGCGACGTCCCCCTGTCGGGCCCCCTCGCCTCCTTCCTGGACGACTTCGCCGTCTCCTGACCGTGACGGGGGGCGGGGGGCCCGTGGTTTCCCCTCTCCTGGCCGGGTGGGGGAGGGGGCGGGGCGCGCGTACATTGGCGGGATGACCATCGACCACGCGGCGCGCCGGGCACGCCTGGCCGCCGCGCTGCCCGCCCACGAGGTCCCCGCGCTCCTCGTCACCTCCCCCGTCAACGTCCGCTACCTCACCGGGCTGGTCAGCTCGAACGCCGCCGTCCTGGTCAGGGCGGACGGGTCGGCGCTGCTGGCGACCGACAACCGCTACATCGACAAGACCCGCGCCCTGGACGTGCCCGCGGTCGAGGCGCCCGACGTGGCTGGCCGGCTGGCGGCGCCGGGCGTGGGCATCGAGGCCGCCGCCATGACCGTGGCGACCTTCCGCCGCCTGGAGGCGGGCCTGGCAGAGAGCGGAGGCGACAGCGAGGGCCAGGGCCAGGGCCTGGTGCCGCTCGGCCCGCTGGTCGAGGAGCTGCGCGCGGTCAAGGACGAGGCGGAGCTGGGGCTCATCCGCACCGCCTGCGCCCTGACCGACCAGGCCTTCGCCGACGTGCTCCCGCTGATCGCGCCGGGCCTCACCGAGCGCGCCCTGGCCCGTCTCCTCGACAACCGCATGACCGAGCTGGGCGCCGACAAGCCGGCGTTCGACACGATCGTCGCCGCCGGAGAGAACGGAGCGATCCCGCACCACGCCCCCACCGACCGCGAGCTGCGCGCCGGCGACCTGGTCACGATGGACTTCGGCGCCCGCTACCACGGCTACCACGCCGACATGACCAGGACGGTCTGCCTGGGCGCGCCCGCCGCCTGGCAGCGCGACCTGTACGACCTGGTCAGGCGCGCCCAGCGGGCCGGCCGGCACGCCCTGACCCCGGGAGCCCGGGCCAAGGACGTCGACGCCGCCGCCCGCGGCCTGATCGAGGCGGCGGGCCACGGCGAGCGCTTCCGGCACGGCCTGGGCCACGGCGTCGGCCTGGAGATCCACGAGGACCCGTTCCTGGGCCCCTCCAGGACCGGTAGACTAGAGGATCGAGTTCCGATCACCGTCGAGCCTGGGATCTACCTCCCCGAGCGGGGCGGGGTTCGCATCGAGGACACCCTCGTGACCCGTGAGGGCGGGCCGGAACTTTTCACCAAGACCACCAAGGAGCTGCTCGTCCTTTAGAGCGGCCACACGCGGGAGAGAACGAGTGGCGACGACCAACGACCTCAAGAACGGCATGGTGCTGAAGCTCGAGGGCGGTGAGCTCTGGAGCGTTGTCGAGTTCCAGCACGTCAAGCCGGGCAAGGGCGGCGCGTTCGTGCGCACCAAGCTCAAGAACGTCCTCTCCGGCAAGGTCGTCGACAAGACCTTCAACGCCGGCGTGAAGGTCGACGTGGCCAACGTCGACAAGCGCGAGATGCAGTACTCCTACAAGGACGGCGACGACTTCGTCTTCATGGACACCGAGACCTACGACATGGTCAACGTGCCCGCCCGCACCGTCGGCACCGCCGCCAACTACATGCTGGAGAACACCCTCGCCACGATCGCGTTCAACGAGGGCTCGGCGCTCTACGTCGACCTGCCCGCCGCCGTCGAGCTGCTGATCTCCAACACCGAGCCCGGCCTGCAGGGCGACCGCTCCACCGGCGGCACCAAGCCCGCCACGCTGGAGACCGGCGCCGAGATCAAGGTGCCGCTGTTCATCACCACCGGCGAGAAGGTCAAGGTCGACACCCGCAGCGGCGAATACCTCGGCCGGGCCTGAGGTGTCTGCACGCGGCAAAGCACGCAGGCGCGCCCTTGACATCCTCTTCGAGGCCGAGCTGCGCTCGGAGGATCCGCTGAAGATCCTCGCCGAGCGCGTCGAGCGGCAGGAGCCGCCGGTCAACGAGTACACCTCGGCCATCGTCGAGGGCGTCGCCCGCCACCATGCCCGCATCGACGAGCTGATCACCACCTACTCCGAGGGCTGGACACTCGACCGCATGCCCGCGGTCGACCGCAATCTGCTACGCGGCGGCACGTACGAGCTGCTGTGGATGCCCGGCGTGCCGGAGGGCGTGGTCATCAGCGAGTGGGTGCACCTGGCGGGCGAGCTGTCGACCGACGAGTCGCCGCAGTTCATCAACGGCCTGCTGGCCCGGTTCAAGCAACTCAAGCCAAGCCTCACCCTTTAGACAAAGGCCGCGAAGGCCGTTTCGGAGTACGTTCCACTCAGACGGTCCGTACGGCTCGCGAAGAGGCGGCGGGAGGCGCGCCGGCGCGCGGCCTTCCGGTGCGGTCCCCGGCCTGGCCGCGGGGCCGTGAGCCGGTCCGGGGAAGTGGCGCGTCACCAGCCGCGACGCGCCCTTTTCCGGCCCCGTCCGGCCTTGTCCGGCTTTCTGTGTGAGCATCGGTCCCATGGTGACCGAAGACGAGGTGCGCGCCCTCGCCCTGGCGCTCCCCGAGACCGCCGAGAAACCCATGTACGGCACGCCCGCCTTCTACGTGCGCGGCAGGTGGTTCGCCCGGATCACGCAGGAGGACGGCGTGCTCGCCGTGCCGGTGGGCGGCGTGGAGCTCAAGCACGAGCTGATCGCCGCCGTCCCCGGCACGTTCCTCTCCACACCCCACTACGACGGGCACGCCGTGGTGCTGGTGCGCCTGGCGGCCGTGGCGGCCGGCGAGCTGGCCGAGCTGCTGACCGACGTCTGGCGGCTGCGCGCGCCGAAGAGGATCGCGGCGGCCTTCGACGGTTAGGGTCCGGCCTGCGGGCGACGCCGCGTACGGCGTAGGCTGGGCCCGTCCGCACAGGGCGAGGGCCGCCCGCGGAGGAGAGAGAGGCGAGCCGACGTTGCGAGCAGAAGGCGTCACCACGAAGACCCCGGCGGGGCGCACCGCCGTCGTGTGGGGCGCGTTGCGGTCGGTGCTGGCCGAGCGTGCCGAGGCCGTCGGCCGGGCCACGCTCGACATCGTCGACGCCGGCGGGGGCACCGGCGGGTTCGCCGTGCCGCTGGCCGAGCTCGGCCACACCGTCACCGTCGTCGACCCCAGCCCCGACTCGCTGGCCGCGCTGGAGCGCCGGGCCAAGGAGAAGGGCGTGGGCGTGCGCGGCCTGCAGGGCGACACCGCCGACCTCGGCGACCTGCTCGACCGCGACAGCGCCGACCTGGTCCTGTGCCACAGCGTCCTGGAGTACGTCGACGACCCCACCGGCGCGCTGGCCGCCGTCGCCGGGCTGCTGCGCCCGGGTGGCGCCGTCAGCGTGCTGGCCGCCAACCCCGTGGCCAGCGCGATCCACCGGGCGCTGGCCGGGCAGTTCGACGAGGCCAGGGCCGTGCTGTCCGACCCGCGCGGCACGTGGGGCGACCGCGACCCCACGCCGCGGCGTTTCACCGCCGAGACCCTGGCGCAGCTGCTGACCGCCACGGGCTTCACCGTCGGCGCGGTCCACGGCGTGCGGGTCTTCGCCGACCTGGTGCCCAGCCGGCTCGTCGACGGCGAGCCCGGCGCGGCCGACGCGCTCGTGGCGCTGGAGCAGGCCGCCGCCGTCCACCCCGTGCTACGGGATGTCGCCACCCAGGTGCACGTCCTCGGCCACCGCCCCTAGTCTGGAACGTCTGTTCGGATAGACTCGCAGGCGTGTCCCGCAAGCAGATCACAGGCATCGGCCCCGCGCCGCGGACCGGGGTCGATGACAGCGGCTGCCCGATTCTCCACGTCGACATGGACGCCTTCTTCGCCAGCGTCGAGCTGCTGGAACGGCCGGAGCTGCGGGGCCGCCCGGTGATCGTCGGCTCGCCGGCCGGGCGCGGCGTCGTGCTCAGCGCCACCTACGAGGCCAGGGCGTTCGGCGTGCACTCGGCGATGCCGATGAGCAGGGCGCGCCGGTTGTGCCCGCAGGCCACGATCATCCCGCCCAGCCACGGCAAGTACTCCGAGGTCTCCCGGGGCGTCATGGAGATCTTCCACTCGATCACCCCGCTGGTCGAGCCGATCGCCTCCGATGAGGCGTTCCTCGACGTCGGCGGCGCCCGGCGGCGGCTCGGCCCGCCCGCGACGATCGCCGCCATGATCAGGGAGCAGGTCCTCGACCGCTACGGCATCACCTGCTCGGTCGGGGTGGCCTCCAGCAAATTCGTGGCAAAGCTGGCCTCCAAGCAGTGCAAGCCCGACGGCCTGCTGGTGGTGCCCGAAGGGCAGGTGGTCGACTTCCTCCACCCGCTGCCGGTCGCGGCGTTGTGGGGCGTGGGGGAGCGCACCGAGCAGTCCCTCGTCCGGCTCGGCATCCGCACCGTCGGCGACCTGGCCAGAGTGCCGCTGGGCACGCTCCAGCGCGAGCTCGGGCAGGCCGTCGGCGGCCACCTGGCGACGCTGGCCTGGGGGCGCGACGAGCGTCCGGTGACCGCGCACGTGCCCGACAAGAGCATCGGCAACGAGGAGACCTTCGCGGCCGACGTCGACGATCCCGAGGTGATCCGGCGCGAGCTGCTGCGCCTGGCCGAGCGCGTGGCGGCCCGGATGCGTAAGGGCGGACACGTGGGCAGAACTGTAAGTGTGAAGCTGCGCCGGGCCGATTTCACCACGATCACCCGGTCGCGCACCCTGCGGGAGCCGACCGACGTGGCCCAGGTGATCTACGCCACCGCCTGCGAGCTGTTCGAGGCCGCCGGTCTCCAGCGGGTGCGCCTGCGCCTGGTCGGGGTCCGGATGGAGAACCTGCGCCCGGCCGGCGAGGCCACCCATCAGCTCGGTCTGGGCGAGCGCGAGACCGGCTGGCGCGAGGCCGAACAGGCGATGGACAAGGCGATCCGGAGATTTGGCCCCGATGCGGTGCTCCCAGCGTCGCTGGTACGTGGCAAGCTTGATGAAATAGAGACATGACGCCCATGTCCTACTCGATCGGTCAGTCGGGTAGGAGAAGGATGTCGCGATTTTGGGGGAAGGGGTGCGAGATGGTCCACAATGGAGCCATGACGTCACCTCCGGTTTGGTCTGCGTTGGACGTTTGCTTTCGCCTACGTCTACAGCCTCGTATTCTGGGGATAACCGACCGCGAGGTTCGGACACCCCGTGTCGTCCGTTGCCGTCTTCCCCGTCCTGGGGCTGTCCTTGGGAGGCGCCGTGCCGCTCTCTGAGCACGAGCAGCGCTTGCTCGACCAGATCGAGCAGGCCCTCTACGCCGAGGACCCGAAGTGGGCCAACACCGTAAGGATCAGTGACCCGCGCAGCCATTACAAGCGTCGCCTGATCAAAGCCTCCATCGGCTTTGCGCTCGGCGTCGTGATCATGATGGTCGGCGTGGTCATGAGTCAGATCCCGCTCGGCGTCGGCGGTTTCGTGGTCATGCTCGCCGCGTGTCTGTGGGGTCTGTCCAGCTGGAAGCGCATGAACGGGTTCGGCGACTCGCCGCCGGCCCCGGGCGCCGGCGCCACGGGCAGGCAGCCCCGGCGCGCCAACCGGGGCACCTTCATGGAGCGCATGGAGGAGCGCTGGCGCCGTCGTCACGACGAGCGCTGACCTCCTCGCCGCTCCTCGCCGGTCCCGAACCTTCCGCCCTACGCGAACGTGCGGCCGTTCCCCTTCCGGGGAGCGACCGCACGCTCGGTCCTGGGCAGGCGGCTCAGGCGCCCTTGTGGGCCGCCGTCCGCCGCAGCCTGATGTTCTCCAGCAGGTCGAAGCCGTCCAGCAGGCGCTCGCCCAGCGCCCGCAGCCGCCGCAGCGTCGAGGGCGGCAGCAGCACCGCCCGCATCCGCCGTCCCCGCGACACCGTCGCCGCCAGGGCCTGCCGCACCTTGCGCAGGTCCTTTCTCATGGGCCCGATCGTGCCCGGGTCCCTGGCGAACAGCACCCGCTCGACCGTCGTCGCGATGGCCGTCATGGCGGCCGCCGACTCGGCGTCGAACTCGTACTGCCGGCTCAGCCGCCGGGCCAGTGCCCTGGGGGTCTCGCTGGCGCCGCGGGTCATGCCGTAGTCGCAAAGCACGTCGTCCAGCTCGGCCCAGACGGCCGCGATCGACGGGTGGTGGGCGGTCGCGATCCTGGCCGTCAGGTCGTCGGCCGGTTGTGAGACCTTCCAGCCCAGCGCGCGCACCCGCCGGTTCCTGGTGAGCAGCCGCAGCGCCGCCGGGACCAGCAGGAGCAGCAGCAACGCGCCCGCGCCGATGCCGATCTTGCCGATCAGCGGCATCGAGTCGTCCGGCGGCAGGCCGCCCGTGGCGATCAGGCCCTCACGGTCGAGCTCGCGCGGGTTGCGCCGGGTGGAGGGGTTGATCGGGTCGTCGGCGCCGGACTCGGTCGCGCCGCTGCTCGGCGAGGTGGACGGCGTCGTCGAAGGCGCCGGCGGGACCGTGTAGTCCGGCACCCGCGCGCTGCCCTGCCCCAGCGACCCGGACGGCGTCGGCTCGAACGGCAGCCAGCCCACGCCCTCGAAGTACAGCTCGGGCCAGGAGTGCGAGTCGCCGGTCGTGACCGTCCAGTTGTCGCCGGCCTTAGTGCCGCCGGTGTAGCCGATCGCCACCCGCGACGGGATGCCGACGATCCTGGCCAGCACCGCCATCGAGGCCGCGAACTGCTCGCAGTAACCCGTGCGGTCGCGCAGCAGGAAGTCCCGCAGCGCGGAGTTGCCGTGCCCCTGCGTGCGCAGGTCGTAGCGGAAGTCGCCGTCCTTGGTGAAGAACTGCTGGAGCTTCACCGCCGCCTCGTAGTTGGAGTTGGTCTGCGCCGTCAGCGAACGCGCCAGCCGGACGATCTCCGGCGGCAGGTTGTCCGGCAGCTTCAGGTAGCGCCGGTCCACGCTCGGCTGGACACCCTCCAGCGACTCCAGCAGCTCCGGCGTGGCGGCCGGCTCGCTGGTGGCGACCTCGTACTCCAGGCCGGCCGCCTCGTCGGGGATGGAGAAGACCATCAGCGTGCCCACGTCGGCGCGCCAGTCGCCGTCCACCCGGATCTGCCGCGGCGGGTACGGCAGCGGCAGGAACTGCAGCCGCTCGATCTCGTCGCTCATCCGGATCCTGGTGACGACGTTGCTGACCTTCGTGCTCGCGCTCAGCCCCGGAGGCGGCGGCAGCGGGCCGTTCTCCGTCCTGTTGTCCGGCGAGCCCTTCGGCTCGGTCATGCCGAACTGCTGGCCGTCGAAGGTGTCCAGCGCGTAGATCCGCAGGTACCTGGGCTTGTCGTCGTTGTTGTTGTAGGTGAGCACCACGCGCCGCTCGGGCAGTTCGAGCTGCCCCCGCAGGCTCGCGATCGGGCTCGCGATGCTGATCGAGTTGCCCTTGCCGCCGCCCCGGCCGCCCACGCCGAACTGGAAGAAGGAGACCGGCTCCATCACCGGCAGCGCGGCGGGCAGCAGCACGGCCAGCGCGATGGCGGCGAACCCGATGCGCTTGCCCGACAGCCGCAGTCCGCTGGTGTCGGCCCTGGCCCCGCCGGTGTCCGGACGCGGCCCGGTCGCCGCCCTGGTCCGGCGGACGAGCACCGCCCGTCCCCAGTGGCCCACCCGCTCGCGCCCGTCGGCGATCAGCAGGCTGACGAAGCCGAGCGCGGCGATGATGAAGGCGGGCCAGCTGATCGGCTCGGCCAGGATCGTCGCCGGGACCGTGGCCAGCGCCAGCAGCGGCAGCCCGGCCAGCGCCGCCCGCCGCAGCCGCGCGGCGAGCAGGTCCACGGCGATCGCGATGACGCCCACGCCGCCCGCGGTCAGCAGCGTGATGCCGTCCGTGGACGGCACGGGCGCGGCGTAGCGCTGGATGTCGGCCCAGCCGACCCCGAGCAGCCGGCCCAGCTCCCACACCGACTCCTTGGTCGGGATCACCAGCGCCCACGCCTTGCCGGAGGCGAAGACCACGGTCAGGAAGATCCATAACGCGGCCAGCCCGGCCGGCGGCGCGGCCCAGGCGGGCAGCGACAGGCGGGAGCCGATCAGCCCGGCGGCCATCACGGCCAGCACCGCGCCGAGCGACGTCCAGAACCAGGCGCCGCCCTGGAAGAGCGGATAGAGCAGGATCGCCGCGGCGAACGCGGCCACACCCGAGGCGGCCGTCAGCCTCATGCCGCACCTCCCGTGGGGTTGAGCGCGTACCTGCCGCGGTTGGCGGCGTCCGGCCAGACCGAGGCGATGGAGGTGCCGGCGGGCAGGCGGACGATCCGCCAGCCGTAACCGGCCAGGACGCCCTGAACGGCGTCGAAGTTCTCGTGCGAGCCCCGGCCTGCGCCCTCCCAGGTGCCGGCGTCGAGCAGGACCGCGACACCGGTGACGCCGCTGTGCCGCAGTCTGGCCAGCTCCCTGGCCTCCTCGGGGTCGAGCGCGCCGAGCACGGCCACGATCAGGCCGTCGCCGCCGCCCTGGCGCAGGGCCGAGACGCCCATCTCCAGCGAGCGGGCCGAGCTGTGCCGCACCACGGCGAGCGTGTCCAGCAGCGAGTAGCTGAGACCCTGGTCGGTCAGGTGCTCGGCGCCCTGGTCGGTCACCAGCCGCAGGCCCAGACCCTCGTGGGCGAGATGCACGCCGATCGAGGCCGCGGCCGAGACCGCCACCTCGAAGGAGGAGCGCGGGCCCTCGCCGCGGTGGGCGTGCCTGCGGGTGTCCAGCAGGAGCGCGCCGCGGCTCTGCCACTGCTGCTCCTCGCGGCGCACCATCAGCTCGCCGTGCCGGGCGGTCGAGCGCCAGTGCACCCGGCGCAGGTCGTCGCCCTGCCGGTACTCGCGCGGCGCCACGTCGTCGTCGCCGGCCGCGGCCACGCTCCTGGTGCGGCTGTCGCCGCCGCCCGTCCACTCGCCCGACAGCCGTACGTGCGGCAAGGCCACCACCTGCGGCGTCACCACGAGCGTGTCGCTGATCGTGAACGCCCGTGTCAGCTCCACGAGCCCGAACGGGTCGGCGATGCGCACCGACAGCGGCCCGATCGTGTACCTGCCGCGCAGGTCGGACCGGACCCGGTAGTCGATCTCCCGCACGCCCTTGGACTCGACCCGGTCGAGCACGAACCGCGGCCGCACGCCCAGCGCGTACGGCACGGTGTCCTCGATCAGCAGCAGCCCGGTCGGCAGCCTGGTCACGTTCTCCAGGCGCAGCGTCACCGTGGCCTCCCCGCCCACCTCCGCCCTGGGCGGGTCCAGCCTCCGCGCGCAGCTCAGCCGGTACCTGGTACGTGCCACCACCAGCGCGGCCAGCAGCGGCAGCGCCGTGACCAGCACGCCGATCCTGAACAGGTCGTTCTCGCCCAGGATCAGCGCCATCAGCAGCGCCGCGATCCCCGAGGCCAGGAACGACCTGCCGCGGGAGGTCAGCGCCCGCAGTCCGGCCCTCACGACGCTCGCGTCTCCGGCACCGGCACCCGCCTGACGAGGTCGGTCACCACCTGCTCGGGCAGCCGGCGCTGGCCCTGGGCCTCGACGCTGGGCAGCAGCCGGTGCGCCAGCACGGGCACGGCCAGGTCCTGCAGGTCGTCGGGGATGACGTAGTCGCGTCCGGCCAGCGCCGCGTGCGCCCTGGCCGCGCGGACGAGCTGCAGCGTGGACCGGGGGGAGGCGCCCAGCCGCAGGTCGGGGGAGTGGCGGGTGGCCACGACGAGGTCGATGGCGTACTTCTTGACCGGCTGCGAGACGTACACGCCGCGCACGGCCTCGATCAGGGCGCGCACCTCGGCGGTCGTGGCGACCGGCTCCAGCTTGTCCAGCGGCGAGGTGCTGCCGTGCACGTCGAGCATCTCCAGCTCGGCGGTCGGCTCCGGGTAGCCCATGGCGACCCGGGCGGTGAACCGGTCGCGCTGGGCCTCGGGGAGGGGGTAGGTGCCCTCCATCTCGATGGGGTTCTGGGTGGCGATCACCATGAAGGGGGCGTCCAGGGGGTACGTCACGCCGTCCACGGTGACCTGGTGCTCCTCCATGCACTCCAGCAACGCCGACTGCGTCTTGGGGGAGGCGCGGTTGATCTCGTCGCCCACGACGATGTTGGCGAACACCGGCCCGGGCTTGAACTCGAACTCACGCGTCTGCTGGTTGTAGGCGCTGACCCCGGTGATGTCACTGGGCAACAGGTCGGGCGTGAACTGCACGCGGCGCACCGGGCAGTCGATGGACCGCGCCAGAGCCTTGGCGAGCATCGTCTTGCCGACCCCCGGCACGTCCTCGATCAAAAGGTGGCCCTCGGCGAGCAGGACGGTCAGCGTGAGACGGACGGCGTCGCTCTTTCCCTCGATCACCGACTCGATGGCCTGCCGAATTCGGTGGGCGGTGGAGACCAGCTCGTCAAGCTGGGGAGGGACGTCATGGGTTAGTGCCACCAGGCCTCCATAGTGCGACGGCTGTCCCGCACGGTGCCATTACGGGAGCCATGCCATTCCTTTTCCATTGTCTGTACGACCCTACGACGCTGCGGGTTCTTGAGCGACATTTGTGGATATTCCAGGGAACCCCGCTGATGTTCCTGTTCTTGTCGCATAGCAGTGCGAATCCCGTGACACTGACCCCCTCGGCGGCCCCACTTTCCTCCACCCCCGCCTTCGCGCCCGCCGGAAGCCCCTATACCGCCGGTCTTTCCAACCCTCGACACGCCCATGAGGGTTGGCCCGCCCCCCGGCGCCCCCCACCCCAGCTCCACCGCTCTGACCTGCGGTAACGCAACGGAAACTGATGATGAAGACGGTTCGAATCAGTTGACGGTGGGGAGAAGTGGAGTATGGTGGTGCGCAGTGGAGGGCCCGGTGCACCAGCGCTGAGCGCTTCGCTGAGGCACGGGAGGTGGCGCCGATGTTCCTCGGCACCCATCAACCGCGTCTTGACGACAAGGGACGGCTGTTCCTGCCGGCTAAGTACCGTGAGGAGCTGGCGGAGGGTCTTGTGATCACCAAAGGCCAGGAGCGATGCCTCTACGTCTTTCCAGTAGAGGAGTTCCAGCGCATAACCGAGGCTCTCAGCACCGCCCCGGTCACCGCCAAGGCGGTGCGTGACTACAGCCGCGTCTTCTTCGCAAGCGCGTCCGACGAGAAACCAGACAAGCAGGGACGCGTCACGATCCCGCAGAGCCTGCGTCAATACGCCGGCCTGGAGCGTGACTGCGTCGTCATCGGGGCCAACACCCGGTTGGAGATCTGGGACTCGCAGGCTTGGGACACCTATCTCAACGCGCAGGAGCAGGCGTTCGCCGATCTGTCGGAGGAGGTGCTGCCAGGGATCTTGTAGTGACCACGGTCGATCCGTCGGTGATGTCGTTCGGCGAGGTCTCCACCCGCAACCACTGCCTGCCAACTGATGCACCTTCCCCGGTGTCAGAGGGCGGGCGTCCACGAAGAGGGTGCGGATGGGGACCTGGCCGGACGGCGCCGGGTGGGGACCCAGGAATGACTGACGATTGACCGATACGCGTCATCCGCGAGCAGGACGCGAGAGGGGGGGTTGGAGATGGACGACAACGCAGGCACGGGCGGTCACGTTCCGGTGATGCTCGACCGCGTACTGGAGCTGCTGGGCCCGGCGCTGTCGGGGCCGGAGCCGGTCGTCGTCGACGCCAATCTCGGGCTCGGCGGCCACTCCGAGGCCCTGCTCGCCGCCTTCCCGTCCCTGCACCTGATCGGGATCGACCGCGACCCGTTCGCGATCGACTTCTCCACCCGCAGGCTCGCCCCCTATGCCGGCCGCACCACCCTGGTCCACGCCTCCTCGGGCGACCTGGCCCAGATCGTCGCCGAGGCCGGGCATCCCACGGTCCACGGCGTGCTGTTCGACCTCGGCGTCTCCTCGCCGCAGCTCGACGAGGCCGAACGCGGCTTCGCCTACTCCTACGACGCCCCGCTCGACATGCGCATGGACACCGAGCAGGAGCTGACGGCCGAGCGGGTGGTCAACACCTATCCGGCCGCCGACCTGGCACGAATCCTGCGCGACTACGGCGAGGAACGTTTCGCGCCGAGGGTCGCGGGGCTTATCGTCAAGGAACGCGCCAAGGAGCCCATCACCTCCACCAAGAGACTCGCCGACATCGTGCGCGACGCGATCCCCGCGGCGACCAGGCGCACCGGCGGCAACCCCGCCAAGAGGACTTTCCAGGCGCTGCGCATCGAGGTCAACGCGGAGCTGTCCGCCCTGGAGGCGGCGCTGCCCGCGGCGCTCGACGCGCTGGCGCTGGGTGGGCGGGTCGTCGTGCTCTCCTACCACTCCCTTGAGGACCGGCTCACCAAGCAGGCCCTCACGGCGCGAACCAAGGACACCAGCCCGCCAGGGCTGCCTGTCCCGCTACCGGCACACCAGCCGAGGTTCCGCCTGCTGACGAGGGGAGCCGAGCTCCCCAGCGATGAAGAGCTCGCCCGCAACCCGCGGGCGGCCTCGGCCCGGCTACGGGCGGCAGAGAGGATCCGCGTTGACGATTGAGCAGGAGACCGGCCGGGTCGCGCCCGTCCGCCGCGCCATGCCCAAGCCGGGCACGCGCAGGCCGGGCGTCTCGCACCAGACCAAGCCGCGGCCCCGTCCTGACACCGGTGACCGGCGGCCGGCGGCCGCGCGTCCCGGCGAGAGCGCCGCGCCCGCGCGCCGTCCCGCCGCGCGGCGGCCCTCGACCAAGCGGCAGCGGGCGCCGTTCGTGCTGCTCGTCGTCGGGTTGATGTGCGGCGGGCTGGTGAGCCTGCTGCTGCTCAACATCATGCTCAACCGCGACGCCATCACCGACGCCAAGCTGCGTGAGGAGATCGCGGTGGCCCAGCAGGAGAAGGAAGCGCTCCGGCTGGAGTACGAGCGCAAGATGCAGCCCCAGAACATCGCCGACCGCGCCGAGGCGCAGGGCTACCACCTGGACAAGAACCTGCGGCCCTGGGACAAGGGCGAGCCGAGTGTCCCGGCGGTCCCGGAGCGGTGAGGGATTCAGGCGGCAGGGGACAGGGTCCCGGCCGCGGCGCTGGCGGCGCCGGCTCTCCTGGAGGGCCCGGCGCCGCTCGTCGTACGCCGGGCGGTCCGGGGCGGGCAGGGCGAGGGGGCTCTGCCCGTTCCGACGGGGCGGGCCGCCCGGGGGCGCCGGACGACTCGCCGCGCAAGCGTCCCCCCGACCCGTTCGACCTGCCGTTCGACGACGACCTGAGGGGCCGCCGGCCCCACGACCCCGACGACGACGCGCGCGGCAGCGCCCGCCGCGACTCCGCGGGCGGCTCCCGCGGCCGGCAGCGCCGCGACGACGGCGACCGCGCCCGGCCCCGCGACGACGACGAGGGCACCCGTTCGCGCCGCGACCCGGGCGACGGCCCACGCCGCCGCCCGCGCGACGACTCCCGCGACGATTCCCGCAACCGCGCCGCCTCCCAGGGGCGCGACGACGACGACCGCCCGCGCGGGCGCACCCCGCAGAGCCGCGACGGCGACGACCGTCCGCGTGGCCGTGTCGCCCAGGGACGCGACGAGAGCGGCCGTCCGCGTGGCCGTGCCCAGGGGCGGGACGAGAGCGACCGGGCGCGCGGGCGCGCGTCCCAGGGGCGCGACGACGGCGCCAGGGACAGGGCGCCGCAGGAGGGGTCACGCCGTCGAGGCGACGGCCCCGGCCCCGACCAGGCCCACGGCTCAAGATCCGACCAGGGGCGCGGCTCCCGGCCCGACCCGGCGCGTGGCTCGCGATCCGACCAAGGACGCGGCTCGCGGTCCGAGCCTGCGCGGCCCGGTTCGGGGCCGGGCCAGAGCCGGAGCTCCCGGCCCGACCAGGGGCGCGGCGGCAGGCCCGGTCAGACCCGCGGTCCCGGGGCCGGTCAGGGGCGCGGTCCGGCGTCCGGCCAGGGGCGCGCCTCCGGGCTGGACCAGGCGCGCGGGCGTGAGCGCGGCATGCTGCGCCGCGGCGCGGACGTGCCGCCCCCCAGGGGCCCGCGCCGCCCGCCCACCCCGCCGCGCCCGCCGCGGCCCCCGCTGGTGCTGCGCCTGGGCAGCCCGCGCCGGCGCATCAACATCGGCCTGATCGGCATGACGTTCGTCCTGTCGATCTTCGCCGGCCGGCTGATCCAGATGCAGGGCCTCGACTCCAAGGTCTACGAGGCCGCCGCCGTCGGCCAGCGCCAGCACGTCGAGGAGATCCCCGCCAAGCGCGGCACGATCACCGACGTCAACGGCAACGCGCTGGCCCGTACGTCGGAGGCCCGCGAGGTGTCCATCGACCCCTCCAAGGTCCCCGCGGACGTCCGCGCCAACGTGGCCGCGATCCTGGCCAGGCAGCTCGGCAAGACCGTGGAGGAGATGACCGCCAAGCTGTCCAGGACCGGCAGCCGCTACCAGCTCCTGGCCCGGGACGTCGACCCGGTCGTGGCCACCCGCCTGCTCCAGGCCCGCGTGCCCGCCCTCAGCACGAAGAAGACCTACCGCCGCGACTACCCGGCCGGCGACCTGGCCGGCAGCCTCATCGGCTTCGTCGGCGACGAGGGCAACGGCCTGGGCGGCATGGAACAGGCCAAGAACACGATCCTGGCCGGCCGCGACGGCAAGCAGCGCGTCGAGACCGGCCGCGACGGCCTGCGCATCCCCATGACCAGCAGCGAGCGCACCGCGCCCGTCAACGGCCAGGACGTGCGGCTCACCATCGACCGCGACATCCAGTGGGCCGCCCAGAAGGCGGTCGCCGAGCAGGTGCGCGAGTCGGGCGCGAGCAGCGGCGCGGTCATCGTCATGGACGTGCGGACCGCCCAGATCATCGCCATGGCCAACGCGCCCGAGCTCGACCTGGGCAACTGGCGCAGGGCCCCCGCGTCCTCCTACGTCAACAAGGCCGCCGCGGACGTGTTCGAGCCCGGCAGCACCAACAAGGTGATCACCGCCGCCGCCGCGCTGGAGGCCAAGGAGGTCACCCCCGACACGGTGTTCCAGGTGCCCGACAACATCAGGTGCGCCGACCGGGTGCTGCGCGACGCCCACGCCCACAAGCCCGAGGCGATGACCTTCCGGCAGGCCATGGCCCAGTCCAGCAACGTCGCCACGATCATGGCCGCCCGCAAGGTGGGCAGCGAGCGCCTGTACGCGATGCTCAGGGCGTTCGGGTTCGGCAGCACCCCGGCGGGCGGCGTGCCCAACGCCGAGGCGGGCCTGCTGCCCAACTACAAGAACTGGTCGGGCAGCCAGAGCTGCACGGTCGCCTACGGCCAGGGCGTGTCGGTGACCGCCCTGCAGACCGCCAGCGTCTACCAGACCATCGCCAACGGCGGCGTCCGCGTCGATCCGCAGATCGTGGCGGGCACCACCGACGCGTCCGGCAGGTTCGTCCCGGCTCCCGCGGGCAGGCAGACCAGAGTGGTGAGCGAGACGACGGCCAAGGAGATCACGACGATGCTGGAGACCGCGGTGAGCGCCGAGGGCACCGGCGCGCTGGCCGCCATCCCCGGCTACCGGGTGGCGGGCAAGACCGGCACCGCCGACCGCTACGACGCCGAGCTGGGCCGCTACGACGGCTACACGGCCTCCTTCGCCGGGTTCGCGCCCGCTGACGCGCCCAGGCTGGTGGTGCTCTCGGTGCTCCAGAACCCCAAGAACGGCCATTTCGGCGGCCAGCTCGCGGCCCCCGTGTTCAAGGATGTGATGACGTTCGCCATCAAGAGCAGGAAGATTCCTCCCACAGGCTCGGACGCGCCGCCGGTGCGTACGCGCGCGGGACAGTGAGCAGGGAAGGTACGCTCTCGCCGTGCGTCCCCCGTCGTCTATGCGTCCCAAGACCAGCCCGCCCCGTCCGCTGACCGGGCTCGCGACCATGCTCGACGCCGATTCCGGCACGTCGAGGTCGCCCCATGCCGCCCTGACCGGCGTCACCATCGATTCCCGCGCCGTGCAGCGCGGCGATCTCTACGTGGCGCTGCCGGGCAACCGCGTGCACGGCGCGACCTTCGCCGCAGAGGCGATGGCGCGCGGAGCCGTGGCCGTCCTCACCGACCCGGCCGGGCGGGAGGCCGCCGTGGCCACCGGCCTGCCGGTGCTGATCGTGCCCGATCCGCGCGCGCTGCTCGGGCAGGTCTCCTCCTGGGTCTACGGCCAGCCGGCCCACGACGTCCAGGTCATCGGGGTGACCGGCACGAGCGGCAAGTCCACCACCACCTTCATGGTGGAGGCCGGCCTGCGGGCGGCCGGCCACACGACGGGCCTGGTCGGCGGCGTCGAGATCGCCGCCGGAGACCTCCGCTTCGAGCCCACGCTGACCACGCCGGAGGCCCCGCAGCTGCACGCCCTGTTCGCGCTGATGCGCGAGCAGGGGGTCACCGCGGCCACCATGGAGGTCTCCAGCCACGCGCTGGCGCTCGGCCGGGTCGACGGCATCTTCTACGACGTCGCCCTGTTCACCAACCTCTCCCAGGACCACCTCGACTTCCACAAGGACTTCGAGGACTACTTCGCCACCAAGGCCAGGCTGTTCCAGCCCGAGCTGAGCCGCGTCGGCGTGACCAACATCGACGACCCGCACGGCCGGGAGCTGCTGCACCGGGCCAAGGTGCCGATGACCACGTTCTCGGCGCTCGGTGACCCGGAGGCGGAGTGGCGGGCGCTGGAGGTCCGGCTCGGCGCCGACGGCAGCGCGTTCCGGGTGGCCGGTCCCGGCGGGGTCGAGGCCGACGCGCAGATCTCGCTGCCCGGCCCCTTCAACGTCGCCAACGCGCTCGGCGCGATCGTCTGCCTGGTGGAGTCGGGGGTGCCGCTCCAGACCGCCGTGCACGGCGTGGGCAGCCTCACCGGGGTGCCCGGGCGCATGCAGCGCATCACCTCCGCCGAGGAGGAGTTCCAGGCGCTCGTGGACTACTCCCACAAGCCGGGCGCGGTGGAGTCGGTGCTGCGCTCGCTGCGTGAGGTGACCGCGGGCACGCTGACGATCGTGCTGGGCTGCGGCGGCGACCGCGACACCGGCAAACGCCCGATCATGGGCGAGATCGCCGCCCGGCTGGCCGATGTGGCGATTTTCACCAACGACAACCCGCGCTCGGAGGATCCGCTCGCCATCCTGGCCGCGATGATGGAGGGAGCGCTCGGCGTTCCGCCCCGCGACCGCGCCCATGTGATCATTGAGCCCGACCGCGCGGCCGCGATCGACCTGGCCGTCGGCCGGGCCGGCCGCGGCGACGTGATCGTCGTCGCGGGCAAGGGTCACGAGCAGGGCCAGTACGTCTCTGGCGAAGTGATCCCGTTCGACGACCGCGAAGTGGTCGCCGAAGCGATCGACGCACGCAACGAAAGCAGGAAGCACCGATGATCCCGTTGCCGCTGGCCAGGATCGCCGAGATAACCTCGGGCGCCCTGTCGGGCATGGCAGACCCCCGCGCCGTCGTGCGCGGGCCCGTAGTGATCGACTCACGCGCGGTGGAGCCGGGATCGCTGTTCGTCGCCCTCGCCGGCGAGCGGGTCGACGGCCACGACTACGCCGCGCAGGCGATCCGGGCCGGAGCGGTCGCCGTCCTGGCCTCCAGGCCGGTCGACGCGCCGGCGGTGATCGTCCCCGACGCCTCGGTCGCGCTGGCCGCGCTGGCCGCCGCGCAGGCCGCCGCGCTGCCGCAGGCCACCGTGATCGGCGTGACCGGCTCGGCGGGCAAGACCAGCACCAAAGACCTGCTGGCCAGGCTGGCCGGCCGGATGGGCCCGACCATCGCGCCCGTCGGCAGCTTCAACAACGAGCTGGGCCACCCGCTGACCGTGCTGCGCGCCGACGTCGACACCCGGTTCATGGTGCTCGAACTGGCCGCCCGCAACATCGGCCACATCGCGGACCTCACCCGCATCGCGCCGCCGACGATCGGCGTGGTGCTCAACGTCGGCACCGCGCACCTCGGCGTGTTCGGCGGCAAGGAGGCCATCGCCAAGGCCAAGGGCGAGCTGGTGGAGGCGCTGCCGCGCACCGGGGTGGCGGTGCTCAACGCCGACGACCCGCTGGTGTCGCAGATGGCCTCGCGCACCGACGCGCGCGTCACGTACTTCGGGCGCGGCGAGGGCGCGGCCATCAGGGCCGAGCAGGAGACGGTCGACGGGCGCGGGCGGGCCTCGTTCACGTTGCGCACGCCGTCCGGGGCCGCGCCGGTCACGCTCCAGCTCTACGGCGCCCACGCCGTGGAGAACGCCCTGGCCGCCGCCGCCGCGGCCTACGAGCTCGGCCTGCCGGTCGCCACGATCGCCGAGGAGCTGTCGGAGGCCACGCCGCGCAGCCGCTGGCGCATGGAGGTCACCGACCGGCCCGACGGCGTCACGGTGGTCAACGACGCCTACAACGCCAACCCCGACTCGATGCGGGCCGCGTTCGACATGTTCGGCGTGATGGGGCAGGAGCGGCGGCGGTTCGCGGTCATCGCGGCGCTGCGCGAGCTGGGCGAGGAGAGCGCGGCGCTCAACGCCGAACTGGGGCGGCTGGCGGGCGGTTCGGGCCTGACGGGCCTGGTCGTCGTCGGTCCCGACGCCGGCCCGGTGCTGGAGGGCGCCAACGCGGCGGCCTCGGCCGCCGCGGGACCGCCAGGTGGCGGAGGGCCATATGCTCCCCAGATGACCCGGATCGTACATGTCCCTGATGCCGAGGCAGCGGCGGCCGCACTGGCCGGCCTGCTGCGCCCCGGCGACGCGGTGCTCGTCAAGGGCCCCCGCGCGATGGGCCTGGAACGCACGGCGGAGCTCCTTCTCGGAGGTGCCGCTCAGTGATCAACATCGTCATCGCCGGCGCGGTGGGCCTCGTCCTGTCGATGCTGGGGACCCCCTTGGCGATCAGGCTGTTCTCGCGGCGCGGCTACGGCCAGGAGATCCGCGAGGAGGGAGTGCAGGCCCACCTGGGCAAGCGCGGCACCCCCACCATGGGCGGCATCGTGTTCGTGCTGGCCGCGCTGCTGGCCTACGGCGGCTCCCACCTGGCCACGCTGTCGCCGCCGACGGTGTCGGGCATGCTCGTGCTGTTCCTGATGACCGGCCTCGGCGCGGTCGGCTTCCTCGACGACTTCATCAAGATCTACAAGCAGCGCAGCCTGGGCCTGCGCAGCGGCGCCAAGGCCCTCGGCCAGCTCGTCGTCGGCGCCGTGTTCGCCGTGCTGATCACCCGCCAGCCCAACGTCTACGGCATCACCCCCGCCGAGACCCGGCTGTCGTTCCTGCGCGACATCGGCCCCTCGATCGGCATCGTCGGCTTCACCATCTGGGTGCTGTTCATGATCGTCGGCTTCTCCAACGCCGTGAACCTCACCGACGGCCTCGACGGCCTGGCCAGCGGCGCGACCGGCGTCGTGCTCGGCGCGTACGTGCTGATCGGCAACTGGCAGCTCCGCAACAACTGCATCGACCAGCTCGGGCCCAACTGCTACTGGGTGCGCGACCCGCTGGACCTGTCGGTGGTGGCCGCGGCCGTGCTGGGGGCGCTGGTCGGGTTCCTGTGGTGGAACGCCCCGCCGGCGAAGATCTTCATGGGCGACACCGGCTCGCTGGCCCTGGGCGGCGTGCTGGCCGGCCTGGCCATCGCCACCCGCACGCAGCTCCTGCTGATCATCCTGGCCGGGCTGTGCGTGATCATCACGGCGTCCGTCATCATCCAGGTCGGGTTCTTCAAGATGACCGGGAAACGGGTGTTCAGGATGGCGCCGCTGCAGCACCACTTCGAGCTGAAGGGCTGGGCCGAGACCACGATCGTGGTGCGGTTCTGGCTGATCGCCGGGCTCTGCGCGGCGCTCGGGCTCGGGCTGTTCTACGTCGAGTGGATGCCCAAGCCATGACGTTGACGTGCGTGGCCGGGCTCGGCGTCTCCGGCACCGCGGTGGCCGGGGCACTGGCCGGACGCGGCGAGCGGGTCGTGGTCGTGGAGGCCGTGGAGGGTGAGCGGCAGCTGGCCGCCGCGGCCGAGCTGGCCCGCGCCGGGGTCGAGACCAGGTTCGGCGAGATGGTGCTGCCCGAGGGCACGACCAGGCTCGTCACCACCGGCTGGGCCCCGCACCACCCGCTGGTCGCCGCCGCGCTGGCGGCCGGCGTCGAGGTCGTCGGCGAGGTGGAGCTGGCCTGGCGGCTGCGCCCGCCGCACGCCGCACCCTGGCTCGCGCTGACGGGCACCAACGGCAAGACCACGGCCGTGCGCATGCTCACCTCGATCCTCCAGGCCGCCGGGCTCGACGCCCTGGCCGTGGGGAACGTGGGCGTCCCGGTCGTCCGCGCCGTCGCCGAGCCGTACGACGCCCTGGCCGTCGAGCTGTCCAGCTTCCAGCTCCACTGGTCCAGCACCCTGGCCCCGCACGCCGCGGCGATCCTGAACATCGCCCCCGACCACCTCGACTGGCACGGCTCCATGGCCGAGTACGCCGCCGCCAAGGGCCGCATCTACGAACGCGCCGGCACCGTGATCT
>NZ_JBSFGJ010000124.1:0-22209 GCF_053596515.1 Nonomuraea sp. NPDC001684 | reverse complement strand
CACGAAGGGCGCCGTAACCCTCAAGGCCGAAGCCTGGGACACCGAAGGCAACAAGGTCGAACAGACCACCACCCGCGCCTTCCCCTTGCGCTGACCCCTGGACCCGAATCCGTGCCCGCCACCCACCCAGGGCGGCGGGCACCCGCCTGACCGCAGCAGGACATCGCATCTCGTGCCGGAGCGGCGGCCAGTCCTGCGGATCAGCGACGCCGCACCCTCTCCAGCCTGGCGATATGCGCATATACCGCGACAAGCTTCTCGGTAGTCGTCCGTTACGTGCTGGGCGAAGCGGGGTTCTCGTATCCATGGAGACCACTTTGGGCCTCATCGCGAAAGCATGTCCCTAGATGGCAGTCCAGAGAGGGACGAACAGCACGGAGTGTCGATGGTCAAGCACGCATGGTTGCTCGGTGATTGCTCGCGTGAACGCGATACGGCGCGGCACGCATCGTCACTGGCCGGCATGACGATGGAGAGAATCCCGCTCACAACGACACAAAACAACGCTCCACGACACCGGATGACACCAAAGGAACTGACTCATAATCCGTGGGTCGTGGGTTCAAGTCCCACCCGCCCTACTCTCAAACCCCAGTCTCGACCTGCGGTTCCCTTGATCCCGCCGAGTCCGGCGACTCCTGGGCCTCACCGGATGAGACCGGAATGAGACCGCGAGTCGGGGACGCGTCACCCACCGGGACCGCCCGAGGCACCAGCCCTACACTCGCCTCCGCCGCCGCATGAGCCAGCTCGGGCAACACCGTCGTGTACAGGTCCGACGTAATCGACAACGACGAGTGCCGCAACATCCGCGACGTCGTCGTCATGTCGTTCCCCGCCGCCAGCGACAGCGTCGCCGCACCGTGACGCAGATCGTGAAGGCGGATGGGCGGCAACCCGGCCGCGAGCGTCTCCCGCTCGAAGTGCTCCGACACCCAGTCCGGCTTCAACTTGTAGGGCGTCAAAACTCGCGCGTGTGGTTTGAGCTGGGATTTCTCCGGCCGGGCTATGCGGCTCGGCGGTATTCGTTGATCACTCCTCCGAGTACCTTGTGGCGTTCGATCCGGCCTTCCATCGGCACCACGACATGCTCATCTTGATCGGGTGGTCGCTGCCCACGAGCCTGATGCGGCCTATGCGCGTTGTAGTGATCGATGTACTCGTTCAGGATCGAGCGCAGATGTCGTTCGCCGTAGATCAGCATGCGGTCGGTGCACTCGGCTCGCACGGTCCGGATTCAGCGCTCGGCATAGCAGTTCGCCGTCGGTGTCCGCGGCGGTGTCTTCAGCACCGTGATGCCAACGGCGGCGAACACCTCATCGAAGACGGCGGTGAACTCGGCGTCTCGGTCGCGGATCAGGAAGCGGAACGACGCTGCTCGCTCGCCGAGCTCGATCAGGAGATTGCGGGCCTGCTGAGCGGTCCACGCGCCGGTCGGGTGGCAGGTCACGCCCAGGAGGTGGACGCGCCGCGTACGGACCTCCATCACGAACAACACGTACAAGCGCTTCAGGAAGATCGTGTCAACACGGAAGAAATCGCGAGCCAGGAGGCCTTTCGCCTGTGACTGTAAGAAGGTCCGCCAGGAGGTGTCGAGATGTCGGCGCGCCGGGCCGAAGCGGCGCGAGCGCAGGATGCGCCGTACGGTCGCCTCGCTGACCTGGAAGCCAAGCCGCACCAACTCGCCGTGCACCCGTCGATGGCCCCATCTGGGGTTCTCCCACGCCAGGCGAATGATCAAGTCTCGAAGTTCCGGAGTCGTTCCTGGACGCCCGGGCCGATGCGGGTAGGTCCAGGCCCGGCGCAGCAGGCGTCGATGCCACGCCAGCAACGTCGCCGGGGTGACCAGCCGATGAGCGCGCAGGACCGCCGGCAACCACCGGGCCAGCGCCGCGAGAACGGCCCGATCGGCCCAGTCCGGCCGCGGGCGTCCAACCTGGCGCCGCAGCACCGCCACCTCGTGACGCAACACTATGATCTCCGCGTCCTTTGACGCTTGGCTGCGGCCCAGCAACATCAGCCAGCCGAACCCTCGAAGCGCGATCAGATAGAGCAGGCGGACAAGCACACGACGCGATCTTGCCTGCGTGGCCGGACTGCGTCAAACCACAGGTCACAGCCACCGTGGCTGTATTTTGACGCGGTACAGGCCGACGAGGTCGTCGAGGTTGGCGACCGCACCGGCCTGCGACCACCCGCCGCCAAAATCGAGGACTACGACCCCGACGATCCCCGACTCGGCCGGGCCAGCCGCACCCGCTGCACCTGGGGCGGCGGCGACCGCAACAACCCCTGCCGCAACCACCCCAAATACACCGTTACCGACAAGTCCGACACCCGCTGGGCCTGCTGCGACGATCACCTCCCCCGCTACCTCGCCTCCCGGCCCCCGCGCTGAACCAATACCAGGGAAGCCGAGCGGGCAGCTCGGGCGGTCTCCCCGGCCGCATACAGACCTGGGAAAAGTCCAGGATTTCGTGGGGTGGCCGCGATCGCAGAGGCTGACCAGACCAACCCCAGCCCCTGATAGCGGCCCGACCGGCATCGCGAGCTCGGCCGAACACCCTGGCACGCCTTCGATGCAACATGCCTTCGAGGCCGGTCCACGTGCCTTACGTGCCTGACAAGATCATCGATCTCTGACCTGCGGGAAGACACCAAAACCCAAGATAACCATCGAACGGCTGCTCCGCGCCCACCGTCGATCCATCTGTTTCAGCAGCCGATCGGCGCATCCACCGTAACGGAGGCAGGGCCGTAGAAGCTGGGCCCGCCGGGACCCACGGGCCCCTGGGACAGCTTGACCTCGGCGCGAATCGTCGATCCGCAAGGGGCGGTCGCGGTGGTGCCCTCAATGGTCACGGTGTTGTTCCAGATACTCACCGACTGCTGCCGGGAGCCGAGGAACAAGCCACCGACGACTTGGCCAGACACCTCCACCTCTGCGCGGTGTGGGGTGATGACTCCGCCGGGGCCAGGCTCCGCGATGCCGGGCGCGCCGACTGTGCCGTAGAACCGCGCCTGAGTGCCCGTGAGATCCACGCAGGCTTTAGTGGAGAGACCCGAGATCAGGATGCTGTCACTGCAGGTGGTCGTAGTCGTGGCGGCGGATGCCGGGCTGCTCAGCGCGAGCGCGCCCGCGGCCACCGCCCCTGCGGCGAGTACCGCGGCTCCACGCTTGACGATCTGCTTCAACGATTTCCCCTTTGATGATCGGGCGTGCGGCCTCGCGCCGCACACGAGCAGTAGCATGTCACACATGACATGATGAAATAGTGAGCGCCAGGAGAACTGCCTGAGAACCCGTGGGAAAAAATTTGACCGTTTAAATCGGGCGCTCCAAAACCGCAAAATCGGAATGGGATGGGGCTCGAACGCGAAGGCGCAACCCCGGCCGTCAAACTCTCCCCCAGAAAGCGTCCGGACTGCTTCGCGCCGTGCCTCACCTCCTGTATCTCACCCAAATGCGACCGGTGCAGGAAGTGGCGCTCTCCTCGACCCATCATGAGCGCGCCCCTGCTGCTGAGTGCCGCGATCACCGCGCTCAGCACGGCCCCAGGATGTGAACCTCCACGGCCGCTGTCGGCGTAGCGAGCACGGCGGCCGGGCGTTGCCCGGCGCGGTCAGGCTGGCGCGGTCAAGCCGGCATGGCCAGACCAGAGGCGTGAGCAAGGGCGGCGGCCTCGGTACGGGTGCCCACGCCGAGCTTGGCCAGGATGTTGGCCACGTGGAACTTCACGGTGTGTTCGCTGATCAGCAGGTCTTCGGCGATCTGCCGGTTGCGCAGGCCGCGCGCCAGCCGTTCGAGCACCTCGAGCTCGCGTGGCCTGAGCGCGGCCAGGGCGGCGTCCGAGGCCGGGGGTGCGGGCGGGGTGAGCGGCAGCGCGGCACTGATCGTCGTGCCCCAGCCGGGGACGGCGTCGAGGGAGAGACGGCCGTCCACG
Organism: Nonomuraea sp. NPDC001684; assembly: GCF_053596515.1. NCBI lineage: Bacteria > Bacillati > Actinomycetota > Actinomycetes > Streptosporangiales > Streptosporangiaceae > Nonomuraea > Nonomuraea sp. NPDC001684. Next base: position 18,265 of record NZ_JBSFGJ010000124.1, on the reverse strand, counting down.
GCGGCTGCCAGCTCGGCCAGGCGGCGCAGGGCAGGCGCGCCGGCCGCGAGCGTGCCCGGCCCGTCGTCGCGAACGACGAGGTGGAGCTCGGACTCCTCCGGCTCCCAGGACACGCGAACTCTCGTCAGGCCGTCCTGCTCGAGCATGGTGACCACGGCGCTCCGTACCAGGGCCAGGGCGGTGTTGGCGATGTCGGACGGTAGGGCGCGGTCGCGGTCGCGCGGCCCGGCCAGCTCCAGCGACACCTGGCTGTGGCGGGCCAGGGGTGCCAGCTTGCCTGCCAGCCGGTCGAAGGCCGCCCCGGCCCGCTCCTCGCTCAGCGTGGAATTCAGGTCGGCCGCGGCGCGCAACTCGATCAACGCTGACACGGCCAGGTCGGTGGCGGTGCGCCGGGCGGCGGCGTCGTCGAGCGTACGGCTGCGCAAGGTGCCGAGCAGGGATTGCAGTGTGGCGGCGTGAGTGCTGGTGAGCTCGGCGATGACGCGGGCCCGCTCGCCGGCGGCCACCCGGTTGCCGGTCAGGTCGGCGGGGGGCAGGTTCTCGGCGCGGTGCATCAGCTGCAGGGCGACTAAGTCCCACAGCCGCTGCACCAGCTCGGCTGGCGGGCCGGTGGGCGCGTCCCCGCCGACGGTCACCACCACGAGCAGGCCGCCGGAGGCCCCGGCCGGGCGGGAGGCGACAGCCAGCACCGGCAGGTCCTCGCCGGCCAGGCGCGCCCGGCCGGACCAGGGCTGGCCCACGCCGACCGTGCCGCCCACGCGGGCCAGCTCGGCGCTGGTGATCTTCTCGGTGATCGCCGTCTCGCCGTGGGCCTTCATGGGATGCCGGGCGCAATCGCCGGTGAGCACGGCCACCGCCCGGTGCGGCAAGAACTCGGCCAGCGCCTGTGACAGCGGTTCGAGCATGGCACCGGTCGGCGCCCGCAGCACGGACGCGGCTGCCGCCAGCGCGGTGTGCGGGTCGGGCAGGTCCATGCGCTGATGCTAGGCGACGCCGGGCAATGGAGGTCGCTGCCCGTTCGGGTAGCAGGTGCCGCCCGGACGGACGGTGAGCGGGAGGGCGGGCGGCGAGCAGGCTTGCCCTGCCCGATTCGCCGCCACATCAGGAGCCGCTGATCATGAAAGCTCTCGTCGCAGCTGCCTTCGGCCCCCTGGAGCAGCTGCGCGTCCATGACGTGCCCGACCCGTCACCCGGCCCTGGCCAGGTGCAGGTCCGCGTGCAGGCTGCGGCGCTCAATCCCATCGACGTGAAGCTGGTTACGGGTGAGCTGCGTGCGATGTTCCCGGTGACGCACCCGTTCGTGCCCGGCGTGGATGCCACCGGGGTGGTGGCGGCCGTGGGAGAAGGCGTGACGCGGTTCGCGGCCGGTGACGAGGTGATCGCCTACGCGGGCGCGGCCTCGGGGATGATCGCCGAGTATGCGCTGGTCGGCGAGGGGCCCGAGCTCGTCCACCGGCCGCGCGCGCTGTCCCCGGTCCATGCCGCCGCGCTGCCCATGGCGGCGATGACCGCGCACTGTGTCCTAGCCGCCGCCGCCCCGGAGCCAGGCGACAGTGCACTGGTCATCGGCGCGACCGGCGGCGTGGGCGCCCTTGTGGTCCAGCAGGCCGCCGAGCTGGGCGTACGCGTGCTGGCCACAGCAGCACCCGCCGACACGGCCTACATCCGCGCGCTCGGTGCGCACGAGACCATCGACCACACCGCCGTCGACACTCTGAGCGCGGCCCGGCGGCCGGCTCGTCTCCACCCTGTACGGCCCGGCGGAGGTGGACGGGGTCGCGCCCGTCTACGTCCGGATGGAGGCATCGACCGGCGACCTGCACCGGCAGGCCGAACGGGTCGCGGCGGGCCGGATGAGCATCGAGGTGGCCGCGACCTACCCGTTCGACGAAGCCCCGCAGGCCATGCGCGACCTGGCCGAAGGCCAGTACACGCGCGGCAAGATCGTCATCACTTTCTGAGGAGTCCGTCATGCTGTCCCTTCCCACCCGCGCCGGGGACCGTCCCCGTACCGGCCCGTCCGTTCCGCACGTCCAGCTCAGCCAGAACAGCCCCGGCGAGATCCGCGAACAGCTCGCGCAGTGGATGAGCACCCGGCTTCCCGGCACCGAGATCAGGCCGAGCGAGATCTCCGAGCCGGGCTCGCTCGCCTTCTTCCTGCACCAGGACGCGGTGCCGCCGCAGGGAGCGGTGCTCCTGCCGCCCCGCCTGGTCGCCGAGTTCGCCCACGTCCACGTCGACGGCAGCCTGCACATGGCCCTGTCACAGGAGGACCAGCGAGAGCTCATCGCCAAGGGCTGGGGCGAGCGCCATCCCCTGTACTCACCCACGATCAACGTGGTGATGCTCTACGGTCCCCGCAGCCCACAAGAGCTGGAGACTGCCAGAAGCGTCGTCGCGGCCTCCTACCGATACGCCACCGGCAGGACCCTGTAGCCGCCCGGCCCCGCAGTCAACCCCTGGCCGCGTCGCCCGCCCGCGGCGCGGAGGTTGACTGCGGCGGTCAGCCAGGCACCGGGTGTGCTTCTGCCGCGAACGGCGGACGGCTAGCGCAGCGAGATGGTCAGGGCCTCGCCCCACGCGCCGGTCTGGTTTCGTCCACGTCTAGCGGCAACGTTTGTCGATGAGTTTGAGCAACACCCCTGATCGTCGGGCTGCTGTGCTGATGAGTTTCAGCAACACCTTGGGGCTTGCGGTGGGGGTATCTGTTGTCTCACCCGACTTTTGAAGCGGTGCAGCCGGGAAGAAGCGTGTCGTGAGCCCCGAACGGCGTTGATCTTGCTGTGACTTGCCTGGTCAAGGCTGGGCGGTCGCTCTGTCATCGTCCGTCCCCGCAGCCGATGCCCACCATGCCCACCTGCGGCACGCTCTTCGCGAGTACGAACGGTTCTACAACCGGCACCGAGCCCACCAAGCCCTGGGTCAAGCGGCTCCGCAACGCACCGTCCCTGACCCGATCATCGATCCCGAGCGGATGGTGGACCTGAGCGTACGCCGACGAGACCCGCTCGGCGGCATCCTCCACGAATACTCACATGCCGCTCGACCTGCACGGACGGAATATCCGGCAGGCTCACAGTCGCCACGACCGTGGAGAACCTGGAGCGGCCATGAGCCCCGGACGGAGGCTCATTCCGTCGTTCTCTTTCGGACCGGCTTCGTCGGCACCATGTCGCGCAGGTGTGCTCTGGTGATGTCCATCACGTCGGCCAGACGGGCAACCTGATCGGCGGTGAGCGCCTCAAGAAGGCCCTCGCGCACGGTGCGCACATGGCCGGGCGCACTCTCGGCCAGCACCTGGCCGCCCTCGTCGGTCAGGACGGCCAGCACGCCGCGCTCGTCGGCGGGGTCGGCGGTGCGTTGGACCAGTCCTCGCTTCTCCAGCTGGGAGACTTGATAGGTCAGCCCGCTGCGCGATGACACCATCTGTTCCGCCAAGGCGCTCATGCACAACCGTTTGCCTGAGCTCTCGTTGAGCCGGTGCAGGATCTCGTACTGCACCTGCGTCACCCCGCCAGAGGTCCGCAGCTGCACATCTATCAGGCGCTGAAGCAAGCTCGCGGTCTCCAGGAAGCCGGACCAGGCGCGCATCTCTGTGGTGTTCAGCCAGCGGGGTTCCGTCATGGACAGAAGCCTAGTTGATTCGAATTGGAACCAGGTGCTAGGTTCCCCAAGTGATTCGAATTGGAACCACATGCATGAGGGAGCAGAATGAAGATCAGCATCATCGGCGGCGGCAAGGTCGGCTCTGGACTGGCGGCTCGCCTCACCGCGATCGGGCATGAGGTGGCCGTGGCGAACACGTCCACGCCGGTGGCCGAGACGGCCACCCGGGTGAAGGGCGCCGATTTGATCGTCCTGGCGGTGCCGTTCAGCGCCGTGCCGGACCTCGCCCACGAGGTGAAGGCCGCGACCGTGGGGAAGATCTTGATCGACGCCACCAATCCGCTCTCCGCAGACTTCATGTCGCTCACGGTTGGGCACACCACTTCGGGCGGCGAACAAGTGGCTCAAGAATTCCCCGGAGCTGTCGTCGTGAAGGCGTTCAACACCGTCTTCGCGGCGAACCTGGCCAGCCCCGTCCTGGGCGGCGCGCGCCAGTTCCTGCCGGTGGCCGGGGATGACGATGCCGCGAAGAAGATCGTTATCGAGCTGGGCGAAACATTGGGCTTCGCCGCCCAGGACGCTGGGCCGCTGGCCAACGCCCGATACCTGGAGCCCGTCGTGGAACTGCTGGTGCAACTCGCCTACGGCAAGGGCTTGGGCGAGGGGATCGGCCTCGCCCTCGCCCGCGCCTGAAGCAGCGGGATCCCGTCTCGACCATCGAGGTCGGACGGGATCCCGCACCCGAGCCGGCCGGCGCCGGGGTGCAGGCCCCGAGCGCGGCCACGGCGGACGCATCGAAGGCGGCGGCGCGGGCCACCGGCGTACTCGGGAGGGTCACCCCAGATCGAGGCCGGCGGCGCACAACAGTGCTCCGGGCGATGTCGGAGGGCTCAGCCGGAACCCTCCCGTCGCTGGTGCACCCCGGCTCAAGGGATGACCGTCCTGCTTGAAATGCCGGCGTACACCCCTCCCTGAAGGTGCCTGGTCCCGCACATGGACCACCTTTTGCATCCAGGCCACACGCTTCACCCTGCTTTGCCATAAGGACCGTTATCCACCGCCTTGAGCAGGTAAGTCCTCTGGTGATGGCCGCACGCATCCGCACCAGGCGGGAAGGTCTCCATGATCGCCTTGTCCGCACGCGCCCTCGTCACGGGCGCGTTCACCATCCCACTGAGCACGCCCGTCGGCGACGCGCTCGCCGCTTCGGCCGGGCCGGCCGGCAGCACGCACGCCAACCTGACCAAGGCCATCGCCGGCGAACAGCACGAGTCCCGGACCATGTACCCGGCTCTCGCCAAGCGCGCCAAAGCCGCGGGCGCTCCCCGGGCGGCCGAACGTTTCTCCAACAACGCCGAGCACGAAGCCGGCCACGCCCGCGCGTTCCAGCAGTCCCTGGACCGGCTCTCCCAGCAGGGCTCCTGATGTTCTTCGGCCTGCCCCTGCACCCGCTGGTCGTGCACGCCGCCGTCGTGTGCCTGCCGCTCGCGGCGCTCGGCACCATCCTGATGGCGTTCTGGCCCGCCGCGGCCCGCCGCCTGTGGCCGGCGGTGCTGTTCGTCGCCACCGTCGCACTGCTCGCCGTGCCACTGTCGATCACCAGCGGCGAGACGCTGGCCCACACCGTCGGGGAGAACGAACTCGTCGAAGCCCACGAGGAGCAGGGCGAGCAGGTGCTGCCGTTCGCCATCGTGCTCTGGCTCGCCGCGCTGGGCCTCTCCCTGGCCACCCGATTCATCCACCGCAGGCGCTCGATCTTCCAGAACACCGGCCCGCGACCGCGGTGGCACGCCGCCGCGGTGATCGTCCTGCTGATCCTGGCCCTGATCGGCGGGGTGGGAGGGACTGTCGCCGTCGTACGGGCGGGCAACAGCGGAGCCCAGGCCGTCTGGACCGAATAGGTTCCGCCCCCCTGACCTCGCAGATCCGGACCATCCGGCATAGTTCTGGTGGATCACTCACCGGCATGCCGCACATCCCGGCGTTGTCAAAGCCCCAACAGGCATCGTTCTCCTCCGGCGATTGCGGCGTGCCGTCCGGCGAAGCTCGGCATCATGGGCGCCCGCGCCGCGCATCCTGTCGCCGCAAATGTCGGTGTCAGAGCGTACGTTCACAGAGTCCGCGTTCGAGATGGTGATGAGCATGACCACGATCGACGAGCAGGCCGCAGTCCTGGCCCTCACAGAAGCCACCCATGACCAGCCCTGGCACTACACCGCCCGTGCCATCGCCGCCATCGGCAGCGCCCGGAAACTTCTCGCCGGCGAACTCGACGGCCTTCAGGACAACGACAGAGCACACGCCATCGCCATCAGAGGCAGGGTCCGGCACGACGACCTGGACCGGGCGCGCGAGCTTCTCGCCTCCATGAGCTCCCGCAGCGTCCGCCTCGTCACCGTGCTGGACGACGCCTACCCCGGCAACATGTTCTGGACGAACAACTATCAGCCGTTCCTGTGGGTCCGGGGCCGCATCGCCCGGGGAGATCATCGCTCGGTCGCCGTCGTCGGAGAACATGACCGCGAGCACGCCGCAACCACCGCCCGCATGCTCTCGGCAGCAGGATTGACCGTAGTCGCAGCGCTCCACACCGAACTCGGCATGACCGTCCAGGAGAACGCCGCCATGGCCGGTGGACGGACGCTAGGAGTTCTGGACAGAGGCATGGATCAGCAACCAGGTCAGTACGCGACTGTCGCCCGACAGACAGACGAGCACGCCGCCCTGATCTCGCAGTTCTGGCCCGGAACCGCCCCCACCGACCGGACGGCAGCCCTCACTCCCATCGTGACCTGCGGATTAGCAGCGATCGTCTACGTCGTCGACGGACGCGACGACGGCTTCAGCCGGCGACATGTCACGAACGCCTTGAAGACCGGCAAGCCTGTCTTCGTGTCCCAGCAGCTTCACGAAGAACAACCATGGGTCGCCCAGGCAGCCTCCAGGGGAGGCATCACTGCCGTCCAGGACATTGACGACTTCTGCCAGCAGGCGGTCAATCTCGTAGATATGGACTCCCAACCGACCATGTTCTGACCATGGACCGCGCCAGGGCGGTAACGGACCCCGTCATCCCGCTGTTCAGGAACGTTCCGGCGGTGCGCTCAGGGGTTTGCCGGATCTGTCACACCGGGCCCAACGACAAGCCCGATGGCGAGCCGTACGAGATCTGCTCGAGTTGCGCTCGCACCGTGAACGGGTTTCGCCGGCACGCGGAGCCCGTGGTGTCGATCTCGCTGGCTGTCGAAGAAGGCGAGGACAACGGGCTGTTCAGGCTCATGGCTCGCAGAGAAGCCGTCCCCGCCGGTAAGAGCCGGCTGAGGCCGGAGACTTTGATGGCGGCTACCCTGTCCCGCTTCTACGACGCTCACGAGGCCTGCCTCACCCAGGTGGCCGGCGGACCGTTCACCATGGTCACCACCATTCCGAGCACCCGGCTCGATCGCCCCGTTGAAGCGTTCCACATCATGCCTCGGGTCATCGGCATGATCGGCGCACTACGCGCCTTCTACAAGCCGGTTCTCCTGCCGAACGACAAGTACGCACCGGTGCTTGCGGGACGCGACTCCCACCCAGAAGCCTTCCAGCTGACGGGAACGCCGAACGACGCTCAGGCGCTGCGCGGCGAACGGGTACTGCTGGTGGACGATCTGTTCGTGTCCGGCGCCCACATGCAGAGCGCTGCGTACACCCTGTTCAAGGCAGGAGCAGAGGAGGTGGTCGCGCTCGCCCTTCTCCGGTTGATCGTTCCCAGCGCCTGGCACAGGAACAGGATGAGCATCTGGCAAGAGGCCGGCGACCAGCCGTTCTCCTTCGACCGCTGCTGCCTGTGCGCTTCCACAAGAAGGTGACCAGCGACCCAAGACGATGGCCGCCCGGACACTCACCCGGTCCGGCCGCAGGCCGCGGCGGACCTGGCGGAGCGCTACGCGGCGAACTGGACCAGTTCGACGACATGGCGGTCGGGGTCGAGTACGTACACCAGCCTTGCGCCTGTTGCTGGCGTTCGCGTCGTTGTAGGCGCCGGTGAAGCAGAAGGCCAGCAGGTCGCCGGGGCGCATGGCGGGCAGCGTGGCGGTGCGGGCGAGCACGTCCGACATGCAGGAGCGGCCGACGACGCGGACCTAGAGGAGCACCTCCACCGGCTGGTGACCGGCCGGATGCGCACGATCCCGGGCGTGCGCGGCGTCGAGATCCTGATCTTCCTGTCCATCTTCAAGGTCAGATACCCGTGGCCGCCCGGACTGGCTCACCGGGAGCCGGCCCACCCGTAGCCGGCCGGACCGTACGGGCAGCGGAGCGGCCGATGCGGAGCCCGGCGAGGGCGATGAGCAGCATCGCGACCGAGCACCAGGCCGCCCAGTCGCCCAGGCCGGCATAGACGGTCGAGGCGCCCTGCTGCGGCACCGCCGCGAACACCGTGGTCACGCCGGGCCTGCCGCTGCGGCCTTCGGCCAGCACCCGTCCCCGGGTGTCGCTCACCGTGAGCAGGCCCTGGCGGGCCGCGCGCGCCACCGACAACCCGCTCTCCACCCCGCGGACCACCGCCATGCGGCTGTGCAGCCAGGCGTCGTCGTCGAAGTCCCAGGCGGGGGCGAGCAGCGTCGTCGCGCCGGCCTGGCGGTACTGCCGTACCAGCCAGGGGAAGTCCAGGTCCTTGCAGACGATCAGGCCCGTCGTGGTCGGGCCGAGCAGGGTCAGCGCGCGTCCGGGCGTGAACTCCGACTCCAGCCCGGGAATCATGTGGTGTTTGTCGTAGCGGGCCCCGGACGGGTAGGCCAGCGCGCTGTTGGTCCGCGTGGCGCCGGCGCCGAGCGCGACGCCGGCGACGACCGTCACTCCCGGCCTGGCCAGTGGCAGGCGGGCGGTGGCCGCGTCGAACGTCTTCTCCGGTAGCACCGCGATCTCGGCGCCGCGGGCGGTGGCCGCGTCGACGGCCCGGCGGTAGCGCCGGAGCAGGTCGCGCCCCTGCGGGGAGTCCAGTGCCACGGTGTCGCTCGGGTCGTCGGTGGAGATCAGCGCGACCTCGCGGTGCTGCCCGCCGTCCTGGCCGGTGCCGAGCCGCGCGAAGCCGTACGCCAGGGCCAGCGCCACCATCGCGCCCGCGGTCACCGCGACGGGGAGCCGGCGGGTCGCGCCCGGCGCGAGAAGCGCGGCCACGGCGGCGGGCACGAGCAGGAGCAGGAAGGTGATCCCCCAGACGCCGGCGACGGAGGCCGTCTGCAGGACGGGTAACACGTCGGCCTGCGTATAGGCCAGGCTCGACCAGGCGCCGTGCGGTCCGGCCAGCGCCATCAGGTATTCGACGCCGACCCACGACGCCGGTACGGCGAGCACGGCCGACAGCGTCCGCCGCCTGGCCAGCAGCGAACGGTGCAGCAGCACGCCGAGGCCGTACAGCAGCGCCGGCCCGGCGAGCAGGCCGGCCGCCACCGGGACGGGCGTCTCAAGCGTCCCGGTGAAGTACGGCCACCACTGCAGCTGCCCGGCGAGCCAGGCGAGGGCGCCCGCCGCGAAGGCCGAACCTGCCCCCACCCGGGGGGCGGCGAGCAGCACGGGCAAGGGGGCGAGCCACGTCAGCCAGGCCACGGGGTGCGGGCCGGTGCCGAAGTGCAGCAGGACGGCCGAGGCGAGGGCCGCGGCGAGCGCGATCAGGACACGTTTCATGACGACGATGCTGCTCGCGGCCGCCCTGGTGGCGCGTCAGCCGTGAGTGTGATCTCCGATGTCACTCTCACCGGCGACCACGAGGCCGCATTCGTAGGCGAACACCGCCGCCTGCACCCGGTCCCGCAGGTCCAGCTTGGTCAGGATGCGGCTGACGTGCGTCTTGACCGTGTGCTCGGTGACCACGAGCGCGGCGGCGATCTCGGCGTTGGACAGTCCGCGGGCGACCAGCCTGAGCGTTTCGCGCTCCCGCTCGGTGAGCGCCGCCAGCCGTCCCGCCAGCCGCGGCATCGGGCCGTGAGCCGGCCGTCTGACCAGGTCCTCCAGCAGCCTGCGGGTGGCGGCGGGGGCCAGCAACGCCTCGCCGGCGGCCACGGTGCGCACCGCGTGCGCCAGCTCGTCGCGGCGGATGTCCTTGAGCAGGAAGCCGCTGGCGCCCGCGCGGACGGCGTCGTAGACGTACTCGTCCAGGTCGAACATGGTCAGGACGAGCACCTTGGCGGTGGTGGTCGCGCAGATCTCCCTGGTGGCCTCGATGCCGTTCCTGCCCGGCATCCGCACGTCCATCAGGACCACGTCCGGACGCAGCCGCCCGGCCAGCGCGATCGCCTCGTCGCCGTCCGCCGCCTCGCCCACCACCAGCATGTCCGGCTGAGCACCGAGGATCAGGCCGAACCCGGCGCGGAAGAGATCCTGGTCGTCGGCGATGAGCACGCGCAGCATGCGCGCTATTCAAGCGGAAAGACGGCTCTGACGAGGAATCCCCCGTCCTGTCCCGGTCCCGCGGTGAGCGTCCCGCCGTACGCGGTCGCCCGTTCCCGCATGCCGATCAGGCCGTAGCCGCCGCCGTCGCGACGTGGCCCGCCGCCCTCGTCGGCGATCTCGACCACCAGTTCCCGCGCGGTCCAGCGCAGGTGCAGCCGTACGTTGCGCACCCCGGCGTGTTTGCGCACGTTGGTCAGGGCTTCCTGGACGATCCGGTAGACGGCGGCTTCCAGGCTGCCCGATGTCCGCCGCCGCTCGCCCTCCACGATCATGACCACGTCCAGGCCGCTGCGTCCGGCCAGTGAGGCGAGTCCGTCCAGGCTCGGCTGGGCGGGCCCGGGGTCCTCCCCCGCCGGGCCGTCCGACGCGCGCAGCGCGGTGAGCAGGCCGCGCAGCTCGGTGAGCGCTCCCCTGCCGGTGTCGGCGATCGCGTCGAAGACGGCCTCGGCCCTGGGCGCGTCGCTCCGTACGACCACGGGACCGGCCTCGGCCTGGACGACCATCAGCCCGACGGCGTGCGTGATGATGTCGTGCATGTCACGAGCGATCCGCGCCCGTTCCTCCGCCACCGCGGCGATGTGCTGCTGTTCGCGGCGACGGGCCCGTTCGGCCAGTTCCGCGGTACGTGACCGGTTCGCGCGGGCGCTGGTGCCCAGCGCGTAGGCGGCCACGAAGGCGGTGCCGATCAGGCGGAAGATCTCGCTGTCCTCCCCGGGCAGCGCCAGGGAGAAGCCGACGATGACGGCGATCGCCGGGATCGCGGCCAGGCGCTTCCACGTGGGACTGAGGTCGGCGATGGTGTACACGGCGACCAGGGGCCCGAACGGAAGGAACGGCTTCTCCCATAAGACCATGACGGTCATCGCGGCGCCGACGAGCAGCGCCACGGCCATGGGCGCGCGCCTGCGCCAGTAGACGGGCGCGGAGGCGAGCGCGCCCAGGGTGATGATCCACCACGCCTTCGGACTCGGCACCAGCAGCGGACCGAGGGTGGCCGCGGTGGTGACCGCCGCGATCGCGACGTCGCCCCTACGACCGGAGAGCCTGGCGGTCCAGAGCGTCAGAACCCCGCCGGCGCGCTCCACGCTGGTCATCCGCTCCTCCGAGGGTGTCGCTGCCGGCATGCGGAAACCGGGTCGGGCGGGTCAGCCGCGCTTGGTGCGCCAGCGGGAGGTGCGGAAGCCGTCGGAGCGCTCCAGGAGGTAGGTCAGCCTGGCGGCCGTCTGGCGTACGCCGTCGTCGTGGCGGTGTCGTTTGTCTGGGGCGAGGCGGGAGCGCAGGTCGAGGATGTGGGCCAGCTCGCCGGCGACCTCCGAGACCAGCCGGTAGCGGATGCCGAAGGAGTGCAGGTCGCCGTGCACGTCGTCGACCAGGTCCTCGTCCACCTGTCGCTGCAGCGGTTTGAGCTTGGTGAGCAGCTGGGCGTCCATGCCGGCCACGGGCGCCCGGCGGCGGGTGTCGTCGGCCGGCACCGCCACCAGGGCGCGGATCCGGACGAATGCCAGCGCCCGCTCGGTGTCCGGGGTGGAGGGGTGTTCGGCGAGGTCCAGCAGGCGCCGCAGGGTCTCCTGCGTTTTGTCGTCGAACATGAGAACAAGTCTATGCACTCCAGCTCAGGCGCTCTCCTGTGTCCGGATGGCCCGGCGCAGGCCGTCAGGGACGGAACATGGGCGGACGGGCGGCGGTGCACCGGTGGAGGGCGTTCGCCACCGCGTGGACGAGCGGGGCCTGGGAGGCGTCCCAGACGAGGTTGAGACCGCTGTGGCTGCGGAGCAGCAGCCTGCCGTACAGCAGGACGGGCAGGCGGGCGTTGTTGTTGAACCGGCGGTCGGGTCCGCCGTTGACGTTGACGTAGCGCCAGGTGGAGTCCACGACCGTGCCGTCGCGGGGCACCGGGCCTGCTTCGATGAAGCGCGCGTGCTCCATGGCGACCTGGAGGTGCTGGTGACCGCGCCGGGCGGCCTCGTCGCGGTCACCAGCCCCGCGAGGAGCAGGGCGGCCAGGGCGAACGGCCAGTACGGCCGGCGTCCGGCGGCCCTCTGCAACTGCTGCACGACGTCGCTCGGCTGCGCCGGGACCAGGCTGACGACGTCGTGCATGACCACGTCACGGCCGGGCGCGGTGGTGCGGCTAGAAACCCACGATGGGGAATCCGCCGGTCCTGGGTCCCCGTTACCTGCGCCGGGCGATGGAGACGCCCGCGCCGGAGCGGCGGGGCATCAGGCTTTCCAAGGAGGCCCCGTCATCGACCGGGTCCGGCCGATGACGGGGCAAGGTGCTACTTCAGCACGTCCGCGGCGACAGGCGACTGGTTGCCCTGCGCGTCGACCGCGACGACCTCCGCGCGGTACCTGGCGCCGTCGCGCTGGACCGGGACCGGAATGTCCATGGAGGCGGCGGCGGGCACCACGTCGAAGCGGTTGGCGACCTTGGTGGTGAGCACCTCGGCGCCGTTGTCGGCGCGGGTGACGCGCACCTTGTAGTGGTACACCAGCTCGTCGTCCTGGGCCTGTTCGATGCGCAGCGCGAGCCGGCCGTCCTTGCCGGTCTGGGCCGTCAGCGGGCGCGGGGACGTCCAGGCCGGGGCCGTGCGGTTGCGGTTGGCGTCGGTGTAGGTGAAGTTCTGCACGACCTGGGCGTCGGCGCCGGCCGTCCTGATCTCCCAGGACCTGCCGGCCAGCGTCCCGTCGCTCTGGAACGGGGGCTTCCAGTTCGCCGACCACTTCCCGCCGGTGTAGATGTCGTGGAGGTCGGCGTTGAGGTTGACGCGGTTGACGACGGTACGACCCCGGTAGACCTCGACGGCCAGCCCCTGGGCGGTGGGGGTCTCGAAGCGGTTGGCCAGCTGCCCTTCCGCGTCGAGCATCTGGTACCCGTGGTCGATCTCGATGTAGGACGAGCTGCCGTCGTTGACCGCGGTGAAGTTCTTCTGGTGGATCGAGCGCGGGTCGTTCACGTTCAGGTGCGAATGGCCCGAGAAGTAGACGGCGCGCGGGAACTTCGACAGATCCTCGGTGAGGCGCGGGTTGCTGGTCTGCTGGCCGTCCATCACGGTGCCCGGAGCCGGCCGGTGCCCCTGGACGATGATCGGCAGGTCGCGGTAGGCGGGGTCCGCGGAGATCTGCCCGAGTTGGTCACGCAGCCAGGCGGCCTGGGCCGCGGAGTAGCTCTCGGTGTTGACCGTGATCAGCGGAATGCCCTTGATGTCCGTGCGGTAGTACCCGTCGCCGGAGTCGGGGAACCACTCCTTGGGGTAGCCCGCACGGAGCTCGGCCAGGGTCGCGTCGTGGTTTCCGTACGACATGAACACCTGGGTGGCGTTCATGCCCTTGCGCGCGAGGTTCTCCTTGAAGATGCGGGCGGTCAACTGGTGGTCCTTGCCGCGGCCGTCCCAGTTGTCGTTGATCATGTCGCCGTTGGAGAGGATGGCGTCCGGGGTGCCCAGAACCGACGCGATGGTGTCGAAGTAGGACGACCAGCGGTGGCGGTCGGCTTCGTAGTCGCCGATGTGAACGTCAGAGACGATCACCATGCGGGCGATCGGCTGCTCCCCCTCGCGAATGAGGTACCCCTCGGACTTGACGGCGCCGGGCTGGTTGCCCTTGAAGGCGCGTGCCGTCAGATTCGTGTCCTCGGTGATGCGGATGGGCTTGCCGGCGAAGGTCGGGCTGCTCTTCGTGGGAATGCTGCCGTCGGTGGTGTACCGGATCGTCTCGCCCTGCCTGGCCCGCAGCTCGACGGACACCGCCTGCTCGTAACGACCGCCGTCGACACTGAAGGCCGGGGCCTGCGGCGTCCCGCCCGGGGCGGCCGACGCGCTCTGTGCCAACGGGAAGAGCCCCAGACCGATGCCGACCGAGACGGCTGCGATGTGGCGCCAGGCGGCCGGTTCTCGGCGGACGGTGAAGTCGGCATGTCGCATGTGGTGCTCCCCGATCTTGTCGCGGCGCGCTGGGCGCCGCGACACGTGCTTCAAAAGTGAACGACTTGAACCTGGAGCACCGAGATGTACGGAACCGGCGACCTGCATGAAGTTCGCGCGACCTGCAAGGTAAGAACTGAGCACCCCTCACCGGGAGAGCGGCACGATCGCCGTCCTGCCTGGTCAGGAGTGGTTCCCGGGCGGTTACTCGGTGCCTTTGAAGTGCCGTCTTCCGCAGGGTCTTCGCGGCGGCGCAAGATGCCCTGGTCACCCAAGTCGTAGGGAGTGCCGTCGATGACCACGTCGTTCGCCGAGATCGAGAGCGAGTTCAACACCTATATCGGTGCCATCCGGTACGCCACGATGGTCACCGTCGACGCCAAGAACCGTCCCCGCACCCGCATCCTCATCCCCGTCTGGGAGAACGTGGACGGCCGGCCGCGCGGCTGGCTGGCCACCTACCGGACGCCGGTCAAGGCGGCCCACCTGGCGGGCAATCCGCACGCCTCCTTCTCCTACTGGAAGCCCGGCAACAGCTCGGTCGCCATCGACGCCACGGCCGCCTGGGTCGACGACCTGGCGACCAAGCGCCGCGTCTGGGACCTCTACCGGGCGACCAGCCCGCGCGGGGCCGGTTACGACCTCGGGGCCTTCTGGCGGTCGCCCGCCGACCCCGCGCTGCACGTCCTCCGCCTCGAACCCTGGCGCGTCCAGGTGATCCGCGGCACCGATCTCCGCAGCCGCATCTGGACGCCGTCGGAATGACCCGGCCGCGGAAGGCCGCGGGTGGGGCCCGGCCGACGGGATCGCCCGCTCACCGGTCAGTCCTCGTCGGGGAAGACCAGTTCGTCGTGGGTCGCCACGAGTTCGGCGGGCGGCGGTTTGATGTCGATCGGGTCGCCCCAGCCGGAGAACCGCACGTCGGCGGTCGTGACTTGGCGGTCCTTGTCGTTCCAGAGGGAGTCGGGCTCGTCAAAGCGCGTCTGGCACCTGCGGACGAGCTGGTCGGCGCCGAGCCACAGCCGCCACTTCACGGGCAACCTGGCGTAGCTCGCGTACCGTCCTGTGGGCTTCTCCAGGCCGGCCACCCACAAGCGCGGGTTCAGCTTGAACAGTGCGCCGATGGTGGTGCTGCCCTCGTAGAGGGTGGTGCGGGTGCCGTCGTAGACGCCGGCGGGCCTCTTGGCCGTGGTGGTGGCCAGCACGTGCCGGAGGGTGGCGGGATCGCTCAGCCTGATCTTCCCGCAGCCCAGGTGGAGGTCGTTCTTCCCGGTCTGCAGGAGCCACGTCTTCCCCGCGGGCAGGTAGTCAGGCCGGTCGGACTCCCAGCCATAGGCGCGGTCAGGGAAGAAGATGGCCCGGGAGGCGCCGAGGAACGAGGACTTGGGATAGCTGATGTCCGTGGCCGCGACCCGCCCGCCACCGAACTCGTGGACGGCCCGCGATCGGCTGGTCGAACGATCCTTCCTCGGCCCCCAGACGCTCCGGTACACCGAAGTCTCCCGAACCCCGTCATGCCCCAGGAGCTGCCGTTTCAGCGCCTCGACCGGCCCGGGACGGGTGACCGCTTCGGCCCGCGGGCCGAAGATCGAGATCGAGACCGAGGCCGTCAGCACGAGAGCCGCCCCGATCGTCCATCGCCCCTTGCTCATACGCTCCCCGCTCGGTCGCCTGCCGTCCGGAACGGAGGGCGTGGAAGATGATCGCGCAGGAAGATCTCAACGCCGTCACGACGGACGCCCGAGCCGGGCGTCCGGCCGCCGCGTCGTGGGCGACGGACCTCAGCGCGGGTCCGCAGCGTGGGCGAAGGCCGCGGACCGGTCCCGGAGCAGGGCGGCGAGCTCGGGAGAGTCGACCACCTCGAAGGGCCATCGCAGCCAGAGCAGGCCGCCGGCGAGCACCTCAAGGCGTACGTCCGCGATCCGCCAGTGTGTCGCCGCCCGGCCGGTGGCGGTGGTCGTCGGGGCGAAGTCCGTGGCGAAGCCGCCCATGTACGCCTGCACCTGCTCGATCGGGGCGTGGATGAGGATCGTCGCCGTGTGCCGGCGAGGCGGAGCGCCGAGCCGGCTGGTGACGAACGCGACCGGGTCGCCGCCGGGGACCTCTTCGGGCTCGAAGCGCACGCCCGTCGCCGACGCCGCCGTGATCCGGTCGACGCGCAGCACCCGCCAGCCGCGGTCGAGGTCGCGGCAGACGAGGAACCACCGGGTCTGCCGGGGCACCAGGGCGGCGGGCTCGACGTGGCAGGGGGACTCCCGTCCGGTGTCGGCGCCCTCGGTGCTCATCACGCGCAGCCGGACCCGCTCGGCGTCCCGGCACGCCAGCGCCAGGACCGCCAGCACGCCGGCGTTCAGCGGCGCCGGATAGGCGCCGGCCACGGCGTTCGGCGTGCTGCCGAAGGCGACCGAGGAGCGCAGCGCCCGCACCCGCCGGCGCACCGCCGGCGGCATCACCTGCTCCATCTTGGCCAGGGCGGTGAGCGCCACCTCGCCGCCGCCGGCCGCGCCGCCGGCGGCCGACGAGGCGAGGGCGGCGGCCACGGCGAGCGCCTCGTCCGGGGTGAACACCAGGGGCGGCAGGTCGCTGCCCGTGGACAGCCGGTAGCCGCCGTCGGGGCCACGGCGCGCCTCGACGTGGTAGCCGAGGCGCCGCAGCCGCTCGACGTCCCGGCGGAGGGTGCGGCCGTCGACGCCGAGGCGGCCGGCGAGCTCGCCGCCGCTCCAGGACCGGCGGGCCTGCAGCAGCTCCAGCAGGCGCAGCGCCCGCCCGGTCGTGGTCTGGTCCGGCATACCCGCCGAGCCTAGTAGAAGTGGACAGGAAATGACCTAAAAGCTCCCTAGGTTGGAGTTCGGGCCGGATGGACCGGCACCGTTTCCCCTGAGGTGAGTCATCTTGAGCATCCTTGTCACCGGCGCGACCGGCGCCGTCGGCCGTCACCTCGTCACGACGCTGCTCGCCCGCGGCGCCGCCGTGCGCGCGCTGAGCCGCAAGCCCGATGACGCGGGCCTGCCGGCCGGGGTCGAGGTCGTGGCCGGCGACCTGGCCGACGCCGCCACGCTCGGGCCGGAGGTGTTCGCCGGCGTCGATCGTGCCTTCGTCTTCCCCGCCGAGGGGGTGGAGGCGTTCGTCGCCGCGGCCACCGCCCGCGGCGTCCACCGCTTCACCGTGTTGTCCTCCCTCGCCGCCGCGAAGGAGTTCCGGCGCGACCACGGCTCGGCGAGCCAGGTCCACCACACGGCGGTCGAGTCCGCCGTGACCTCCCGCGCCGGCGCCTGGACGATCCTGCGTCCCGGCACGTTCGCCGGCAACCTGCTCTCCTGGGCCTGGCAGATCCGCTCCGGCGCACCGATCCGGGCGCCCTACCTCGCCTCGGCGCAGGCCCCGATCCACGAGTACGACATCGCCGAGGCCGCCGCCGAGACCCTGCTCTCCGACGATCACCTCGAAACGGCGATCCCGCTCACCGGCCCGCAGGCCCTGACCCGCGCCGAGCAGGTGGCGATCATCGGCGAGACCCTGGGCGTGGAGATCCCGCTGGTGGAGATCACGCCGGCGGAGTTCCGCGCGGAGACCGGGCGGTTCGTTCCCGAGGCCGTGCTGAAGATGCTGCTCGACTACTGGCACGACACCCTCACCGTGCCCGACGTCCCGCGTCCGGTGACCGCGGTGACCGGACGGCCGGGCCGCACGCTCGCCGAGTGGGTCGCCGACCACCGCGCGGACTTCACGGCCGGCTGACCCTCACGCCGGCGGTGCGGGATCGTCGAAGATCATGGTGTGGCCGAGCGGCCAGCCGGGGTCGCCGGTGCGGGCGAAGCGCACCCAGGCGGCGTGCATCGCGTCGGCCAGCGCCTGCGGCGCGCCCGGTCCCGCCGTGCGGGCGACGCCGGGCGCGTCCAGCACGTCGAAGACGAAGGGCAGGTCGAGGTTGTGCACCGCGCCCACGCGTCCGCCCCCGGCCGGGCTCTCGACCGGCGACTCCCAGCGGAACTCGTAGCCGTAGGCGGGCCTGGCCTCGCGGATCCAGCACGTCTCGCGGGTGAACAGGTGCCGGGTGACGGCGCGTCCGACCCGCTCGGCCGGGGTGAGGCCGGGTTCGTCCACCTGGACGCCGAGGTGGTCGAGCGCCGCCCGCGCGGCGGCCTCGTCGAGCCCGGCGGCCATGCCCCTGACGAACACGTCTGCCTCCTGGGACGTGCAGCCGACCAGCAGCGGAAGGCGCCCGCCCGCGCCCGCGCGCAGGGCGTCCAGCGGGACGGCCGGGATCAGGTCGCCGTCGACGACCGGCTTGACCGGCACCGAGTC
>NZ_JBSFGJ010000123.1:0-22319 GCF_053596515.1 Nonomuraea sp. NPDC001684 | reverse complement strand
GGCTGCCCCGGCGCTGCTCGACAGCTACCGGGACGAGCGGCTGCCGGTCGCCAGGCAGATCGTCCAGCGCGCCAAGCGCAGCGACGGGCTGATGCACGCGCGTCCACGTGGCCCCCACCACCACGGCGTCGGCCAGCGCCGCGATCGTCGGCAGGTCGGCCGCCGAGTACGGCTCCACCAGCGTGGCCCGCTCCCTCAGCGCCTCACGCGCGTCGACCTGCCCCCGATGCGGGCGCAGGCTCACCCGCCCGCCGATCACCACGGCCGGGCCGTGCCCCACGCGCAGCCCGCCGATCGTCACCATGTGCCGCTCCAAGGTCGATGTCATCTCGACTCCCCACTCGGGCCGGCCCAGCGAAGCCGGCAGGAAAACCAAAAAGGCAGAGACGGGGCGTCTCTGCCTTGTGCCGACTCCAGGTGGTCGCTAGCTGACGACCGGCCCTCCCGGAGCCGGCTCGGTAAAGGTGTAGCGACAAGTCATGTCTGAAACCTTACACCCGCCTCCACCTGCTGGACGTTCCTTCTCATATGGCGGACTGACCTTCCGGCGAGTCGCCGATGATCCCTCGCTATGGGAGTATTTCTTGGCCGAGAGGGAGGGTTTGAGGCCGTTGATGTCGGATCGCAAGCAGGACGGACGCCGCATCGCCGGCCGGTACGAGCTGCTGGAGCCCATCGGCAAGGGCGGCATGGGCATCGTCTGGCGCGCCCACGACGAGCTCCTCGACCGCACCGTCGCCATCAAGGAAGTCCGCTACGCCGCTGCCCTGGGCGACGAGGTGCAGCTGCTCAACCGGCGCACGATGCGCGAGGCGCGGGCCGCGGCCAGGTTCGAGCACCCCAACGTGATCGTCGTCCACGACGTGATCGAGGAGGACGGCCGGCCCTGGATCGTCATGCAGCTGGTCCAGTCGCGCTCCCTGGGGGCGGTGATCAAGCAGGAGGGGCCGCTGCCGCCCGAGCGGGTGGCCGAGATCGGCGTCGCCGTGCTCGACGCGCTGCACCGGGCGCACGAGGCCGGGGTGCTCCACCGCGACGTCAAGCCCGAGAACGTGCTGCTGGCCGACGACGGCAGGGTCGTGCTGACCGACTTCGGCATCGCCACGCTGGAGACCGAGACGCAGCTCACCGTGACGGGCCTGGCGGGCACCCCCGCGTTCATCGCGCCCGAGCGGCTCAAGGGGCTGCCCGCGCGCCGTGAGTCCGACCTGTGGTCGCTGGGCGCGACGCTCTACACGGCCGTGGAGGGCCGCTCGCCGCACGAGCGCGGCATGGCGCTGGCCACGATGCACGCCGTCCTGACCGACGAGCCCGACCCCGCGCCGCACGCCGGGCCGCTGGCCGGGGTGATCAGCGGGCTGCTGGTCAAGGAGCCGGTGCAGCGCCTGACGTACGAGGAGGCCGCGCGGATGCTGCGCGAGGCCGCCACCGCGTCGAGCCCGGCGGAGACCAGGCGCTTCCCCAGCCGGAAGCTGCGCGCCGCCGTCCCCGCCCCGGACCCCGTCGAGGACGAGGACGACACCCCGACCGACCCCGACCTGCCCGTCCCCCCGCCCAGGCCCGCGCCCCGGACCACGCCCAGGCCCGCGCCCACGCCGAGGAGCAGGGCCGCCGGCACGCCGCCGCCCGTCGGGACCGGCCGGCGAATCCCGCCCTCGACCGGGGACTCCGCGCTCCCCGACGCGCCCACCGGCGAGCCCACGGTGAGCAGCCGCCGACAGGGCCGCAAGTTCGGGCCGATCGCGCTGGCCGCCGCGGCGGTCGTGCTGGTCGCCGGGGTCGGCGGCTATCTCGGCCTGAGGTCGGCCCCCGACGACCACTCGTCCAGGCCGCCGCAGGCCAGGCAGTCGGCCAAGGCCCACACCTCGACCTCCGCGCCCACCGCGTCCACCTCGGGCACCGAGTCGAAGCCGCCGGCCACGAGCACGCCCTCGTCCTCGCCGTCCTCCTCGCCCTCGGCCACGCCGGACAAGACCGAGGACGCCGACCCGCTGCCCAGCGGCTGGAAGATGTACAAGGACAAGGAGCTCGGCTTCTCCATCGGGCTGCCCAAGGGCTGGGACGTCTGGGACCGCGGCGGCCGGCAGGTCAAGTTCAAGGGCCCCGGCGCGGCCCCGAACGCCTACCTGATGATCGAGGAGGCGGCCAAGCCCGGCAAGGACCCGTACAAGGACTGGAAGAAGCAGGAGCCGTCGCTCAAGCACAACTTCGGCGGCTACAAGAAGATCGGCATCAAGAAGGTCGACTACATGAAGGCCGCCGCCGACTGGGACTTCACCTGGAACACCAACACGGGCAAGACCCGGGTGCGCGACCGCGGCTTCATCACCGAGAACGGGAGGGCGTACGCCATCTACTGGCACACCCTCAACAGCCACTGGAAGAAGGACTACCACTTCTTCGAGGGCTTCAGCGCGACCTTCAAACCAGCAAAGTAGGCTTCCCTGCGTGGAAAGGCAGGTCAGCAACCGGTATCGCCTCATCGAGCCCCTCGGGGAGGGCGGCATGGGGGTGGTCTGGCGTGCCTACGACGAGCTGCTCGACCGTACGGTGGCGATCAAGGAGGTCCGCTACACGGGCGTGGGCGACGCCAAGCGGGCCGACCTCAACCGCAGGACCATCAGGGAGGCCAGGGCGGCCGGCCGCCTCGACCACCCGTCGGTGATCGTCATCCACGACGTCGTCGAGGAGGACGGCCGGCCGTGGATCGTCATGCAGCTCGTCCGGTCCCGTTCGCTGGCCGAGGTGATCGGCGAGCGCGGGCCGCTGCCGGCGGCGCTGGTGGCGATGGTCGGCGGCCGGGTGCTCGACGCGCTGCGGGCCGCCCACGCCACCGGGGTGCTCCATCGTGACGTGAAGCCCGAGAACGTGCTGCTGGCCGACGACGGCAGGGTCGTGCTGACCGACTTCGGCATCGCCGCGCTGGAGGCCGAGTCGGGGCTGACGGCGACCGGCGGGCTGGTGGGCACCCCGGCGTACATGCCGCCGGAGCGGCTCAACGGCGAGGCCGCCCGTCCGGAGTCCGACCTGTGGTCGCTGGGGGCCACCCTGTACGCGGCGGTGGAGGGGCGGCCGCCGTTCAAGCGCGACTCGTGGGCCGCCACGGTGGCGGCCGTGCTGCGCGACGAGCCGGAGCCGCCCGTGCGGGCGGGGGCGTTGCAGCCGGTCATCATGGGGCTGCTGCGGCGCGACCCGGCGGCCAGGATGCCGGCCGGCGAGGCCGCGCGCCTGCTCCACCAGGTGGCGACCGGGCAACCGCTGCTGGCCGACCAGACCCCCATGTGGTCGGCCCCCTTCCCGGCCCCGGGGCCCGCCGCCCCCGGTCCGTCCCCCCAAGGCCCGTACCCCCAGAACCCGGCCCCGCACGGCCCGCACGCCACCCCCAGCGGCCCTTACCCCGCGCCGCAGGGATCGCCGCCCGTCACCGGCGACGCGCGGCCGCCGCACCGGACGGTCCCGGGAGACCCGCGGCGGCGCGGCCGGACGATGTGGATCGCGGTGCCCGCCACGGTGGCCGTCCTGGCGCTCCTGGGCGGCGGCGGCGTGCTGCTCTACGACCGGCTGTCAGGGTCCGCCACGCCCACCCCGACGGCCGGCGCCCAGCCGCCCGCCACCGGCGCCCCCACCCCCGATCCCTCGACGCCGCCGTCGAAGTCCCCGACGCCCGAGCCGAGCCCCCGGCCGACCAAGAAACCCACCGGCGAGCCGACCCCCACGGCCCCGGCGGTGCCCGCCGGCTGGCGCCCCCTCACCAGCGCCGCCGGCCGCTTCTCCATGGCCGTCCCCAAGACCTGGACGGCCGCCAAGAACCCGACCAGGGACAGCATCCGCCTGTCCGGCCCCGGCACCCCCGGCGCGATGATCGTGGAGTGGACCGTCCCCGACATCCCGTGGAAGGACCCGCAACAGCACTGGCTCGGCCTGGAGAAGGAGATCAAGGCCAAGGGCGAGTTCGACCACTACACCCGGATCGGCATCACCCCCACCGAATACCTCGGCCTGCGCGCCTCCGACTGGGAGTTCACCCAGATGCGCAAGGGGCAGCTCATCCACGTGATCAACCGCGGCTTCCACACCGCGGCCGGCCGCCCGTACGCCCTGTACTGGGAGACCCTCGACTCCCGCTGGGCCGCCGACCGGCACTGGTTCGACACCTTCGTCAAGACCTTCCGCCCGGAATGACGCCGGAGCACGACGGCGCGCGGGAACGGGCCCGCTTCTGGCGGCATCCGGCGGTTCCCGAGACCGACCTGCTCAAGGCCCGCTACGTCACCCACCGCTTCTCCCGGCACGTCCACGACGGGTACGCCATCGGGCTGATCGTGGCGGGCGTGGAGGAGTTCGACTACCGCGGCACCCTGCACCGGGCGGGCGCGGGCGAGCTGGTGCTGGTCAACCCGGACTCGGTGCACACCGGTCAGGCGGGCACGCCGGGCGGGTGGGCGTACCGGATGCTGTATCCGTCGGTCGAGGCGCTGGCCGGGATCGCGGCCGAGCTCGACGCGCCCCTGGGCACCCCGTACTTCCCCCACCAGGTGGTGCGCGACCCGGAGGTGGCGGCCCTGCTCGGGCGGGCGCACCAGGCGGCCGAGCGCGGCGACGCGCTGGCCGCCTCCACGCTGTCGCGCACGCTGTTCGCCAAGCTGCTGAGCAGGCACGCCGCGCCCAGGCCGGACGCGAGCCCGCCGGGCGCGGGCCGGCAGGCGGTGCGCGAGGCGATGGCCCTGCTGCACGAGAGCCTGCTCGACCCGCCGACGCTGGAGGCGCTGGCGGCGGCGGTGGGGGTGCGGCCGTTCCCGCTGCTGCGCGCGTTCAAGGCCGTGACGGGCCTGCCGCCGCACGCCTACCTCACCTCGCTGCGCGTGCGGCAGGCCCGCCGGCTGCTCCTTGAGGGGGTACGCCCGGCGCAGGTGGCGGCGGACGTCGGCTTCACCGACCAGGCCCACCTGAACCGGCACTTCAAGCGCGTCGTGGGCGTCCCACCCGCCGCCTACCAAAAGGCCGCAGGAACGTACAAGACCGGATATTTGCCCAGTTCATAAGCTGTTTCCCATGGAAACGACAACTCGCCGTTCCGCCGCGGTGCGTGACGGCCTCGGTGTGGGACTGGCCGTGGGGTTGTCCGGTCTCGCGTTCGGCGCGGCGGCGATCACCGCCGGGCTCAGCGTGCCCCAGGCGTGCGTGCTGAGCCTGCTGGCCTTCACCGGCGCCTCGCAGTTCGCGCTGGCCGGGGCGATCGGCGCGGGCGGCGACCTGACGGCCGCGGCCGCGGGCGCGCTGCTGCTCGGCGGCCGCAACACCCTCTACGGCCTGCGCCTGGCCGACCTGCTGAACGTCCGCGGCCCGCGCCGGCTGCTGGCCGCCCACGGCGTGATCGACGAGACCACGGCCGTCACGCTGGCCCAGCCGGACGAGCCGTCGGCGCGCACCGGCTTCCTCGCCACCTTCGCCAGCCTGTACGTCGCCTGGAACCTCACCACCCTGGCCGGCGCGGTCGGCACGTCCTTCCTGGGCGACCCGCGGGTGCTCGGGCTCGACGCCGTGGGCCCGGCCACGTTCCTGGCCATCCTGTGGCCGCGGCTGGCCGCCAGCGGGCGGCTGCGGGTGCTGGCGGTGGCCGGGGCGGCGGTCGCGCTGGCGGCCAGCCCGTTCTTCCCGCCGGGCGTGCCGGTGCTGCTGTCGGCGGTCGCGGTGCTGGTGGTGATGGTGCGATGACGGTCTGGTGGGCGATCGTCGCGGTGTGCCTCGGCTGCTACGCGCTCAAGCTGGCCGGGCTGGCCGCGCCGCGCCGGGTGCTGGACCATCCGGCGGTGCGCAGGTTCGCCGAACTGGTGCCCGTGGCCTTGCTGTCGGCCCTGATCGCGGTGCAGATGTTCACCGAGCAGGGCCGGCCCGCGTTCGACCCGGCGCGGACGGCGGGGCTGGTGGCGGCCGTGGTCGCCCTGGTGCTGCGGGCGCCGTTCCTGGTGATCCTGGCGGCGGCGGCCGTCGTCACCGCGCTTGCCCGGATGTTTCTTGGGTAGTCGCCGTGCATGTCCGATTCTGCGGGGATGGTCGGTGGCCGCTACCGGCTGCTCAGGACGATCGGCCAGGGCGGTATGGGAACCGTGTGGCAGGCGCACGACGAGGTGCTCGGCCGTGACGTGGCCGTCAAGGAGGTGCTGCCGCCGCCGGATCTGAGCGGCCCTGAGCGCGAGGTGTTCGCCGTGCGCACGTTCCGCGAGGCGCGGGCGGCCGGCCGGGTGGCGCATCCGGGGGTGGCGGCCGTCTACGACGTGCTGGAGGAGGGCGGGCATCCGTGGATCGTCATGCAGCTCGTGCACTCCCGCACCCTGGGCGAGACCATCCGCGCCGACGGCCCGCTGCCGCCGGCGAAGGTCGCCGCCATCGGGCTGCAACTGCTGGAGGCGCTGCGCGCCGCGCACGCGGCGGGCGTGCTCCATCGTGACGTCAAGCCCGACAACGTGCTGCTGACCGAGGACGGCCGGGCGGTGCTGACCGACTTCGGCATCGCCACCACCGAGGACGAGGCCCCCGTCACCAGGACCGGCATCCTCATCGGCACCCCCGCCTTCATGGCCCCCGAACGGGCGGCCGGCGGCCAGGCCAGGCCCGCCTCCGACCTGTGGTCGCTGGGCGTGACGCTGTACATGGCGGTCGAGGGCCACTCCCCCTTCCACCGGGACAACGCCCTGGCCACGCTCGGCGCGGTCATGCACGCCGAGCCGGAACCGCTGGCCCGCGCGGGCGTGCTCGCCCCCGTGCTGCTCGGGCTGCTGCGCAAGAACCCCGCGCAGCGCATGTCGCTGGAGGAGGCCGAGCAGCGGCTGAGACTGGTCCTGACCGGGGGGCCGCTGGAGCAGACCGGCCCGGTGCCGGTGCCCCCGATGGCCGTACGCCGCCCGCGCAGGATGCCGATCCTGGCCATCGCGGCGGGCGCGCTGCTGGTGGGCCTGGTCACCGGCGGCGCGGCCTGGTGGACGAAGCAGTCGGACCAGCCGGTGCAGGGCCGCGCCCCGACGATCCCGGCGGTCGTCACCCCGCCCGGCAGCGACGCCCCGACGGACCCGCCGAAGACCACCGTCACCGACTCCGAGCCGCCCCCGGCGACCTCGCATCCCTCGCAGTCCGCGCATCCCTCGCAGTCCGCCGCGCCCCGGCGCAGCGCCCCCTCGCCCACCAGCGGCGAACGGACCAGCACCCCCGCGAAGTCCCCGGCGAAGAAGCCGACGCCGACCAAGTCGACGGCCCAGCGGGACGAGCAGGACAAGAAGAAGGACGACGCCCCCTCCAGGACCCCCGGCCAGATCGACCCGTCGCAGGACGGCGAGGAGTAGCGGCCGGCTCAGGTGTCGGCGGCGACGGCGTCGAGCGCCTTCTGCAGGTCCTCGGGGTAGTCGGTGCTGAAGGACATCCACTCGCCGGTGGCCGGGTGCTCGAAGCCGAGGGAGACCGCGTGCAGCCACTGCCGGGTGACGCCCAGCCGGGCCGCGAGCGTGGGGTCGGCGCCGTAGAGCATGTCGCCGACGCAGGGGTGGCGCAGGGCCGACATGTGCACGCGGATCTGGTGCGTACGGCCGGTCTCCAGCTTGATGTCCAGCAGCGAGGCCGCGCGGAACGCCTCGATCGTGTCGTAGTGGGTGACCGACGGCTTGCCGCCCGCGACCACGGCGAACTTGCCCTCGCCCGAGGGGTGGCGGTCGATGGGCGCGTCGACGGTGCCCCTGAACGGGTCGGGGTGGCCCTGGACCAGCGCGTGGTAGCGCTTGTCGACCGTGCGCTCCTTGAAGGCCCGCTTCAGCATCGAGTACGCGTGCTCGCTCTTGGCCACGACCATCGCGCCCGTGGTGTTGGCGTCGAGCCGGTGGACGATGCCCTGCCGCTCGGCCGCGCCGCTGGTGGCGATCGTGTGCCCGGCGCCGAGCAGGCCGCCGATCACTGTGGGGCCGGTCCAGCCGACGGTGGGATGGGCGGCCACCCCGATCGGCTTGTTGACCACGATGATGTCGTCGTCCTCGTAGACGATCGTCATGCCGGGCACCGGCTCGGCCACCGGCATCGGCGTGCTGACCGGGGGCGGCAGCGTCACCTCCAGCCAGGCGCCGGCGTGCACGCGGTCGGACTTGGCCGGCTGCCCGCCGTCGACCTGCACCTCGCCTGCGGCGATCAGCTCGGCCGCGCGGGTGCGCGAGAAGCCGAACAGCCGCGAGATCGCCGCGTCGACCCGCTCGCCCTCCAGCCCGTCGGGGACGGGCAGGCTCCGCCGCTCAGCCATCCTTGGGCTCCTTCCCGGTCTCCGCGGTGGTCCCCGCGGCGGTCTCCTCGGTGTGCTCGGTCTCCCTGGTGCCGTCGATCTGCACGTTGCGCCAGGCCAGCAGCACCGCCAGGATGCCGCCGCAGACGATCGCCGAGTCGGCGACGTTGAACACCGGGAAGTAGTCGATCACCGGGAAGTGCCCGGGCAGGACCTCGATGAAGTCCACGACGTGCCCCTGGAGCTGCGTGGACCGGCCGAACCCCGACGGGTAGCGCAGCAGCCTGTCGGTCAGGTTGCCGAGCGCCCCGCCGAGGAGCAGCCCGAGGGTGATCGCCCACGGCAGGCTGTGGAGCTTGCGCGCGGTGCGCACGATCGCCACCACCACGCCCGCCGCGATGAACGTGAACACGAACGTCATCCCCGTGCCGATGCTGAACGCCGCACCCGAGTTGAAGATCACCCGGAACTGCAGGACGTCCTGGAGGACGACGAGCGGCGCCTTGCCTTCGAGCGTTCGCAGCACGATCGTCTTGCTGATCAGGTCAGCCGCGTAGACGACGACCGCCAGCGAGGTGAGGATCGCGAGGAGACGTCCGCGTGGCCTGCCTAGCGGCGTTCCTCCTTCTGCTTGCAGGCCACGCACAGCGTCGCCCTCGGGAACGCCTGAAGACGTTCCTTGCCGATCGGCTTGTGGCACGATTCGCACACTCCATAGGTCCCTGCGTCGATCCTGGCGATCGCACGTTCGTTCTGCGCGACCAGATCGCGCGCATTCAGGGTAAGGGCGATCTCGCGTTCGCGCTCGTACGTCTTGGCGCCGGCGTCCGCCTGGTCGTCGCCCGCGCCCTGGGTGACGTCACCAGAGGCTATCTCCGACTCGTGGCGGAGGATGTCGGCCTCGAGCTCGTCGATCTCGGTCCGCAGCCTGCCGCGTACCTCGGCCAGCTCCTCTTCCGACCACATCGACGGTGTAGCGGTCTGCGTGACTGCCGCCATGGCTGCCTCCATGCTGATCAAGGCCGTGAATGGTGCGGGCAGCTTAGGATCCTCATAACGGAACGGCAAACGACCCGCCGGATGGTTTACCTCACCCGTACTATCCCGCCTCGCCCGTTCAACTCCTCCCCGGGGACGTCCATTCCCACAAATTTCCTCCTTGCGTACCAACGCCCCCGGCTGCGGGAGGAAACCTGGAAGTCTTCGGCTCCACTCTGCGTTATGGTTTGAGACTGCAAGGCGTTGATGGGGCCCCGCTGTGAGGGATATCACCCCGGAGCCGCCGGAAGAACGGCTCGGCAGAGCTCACTAGACCCGGCAGCAAGCGAATGAAGAGGGCCTCCCCGGAGGCCAAGAAGGGTGGTACCGCGGAGCCGCGAGGCTTCGTCCCTTCGCGCACGCCACAACCGGCCGACGACGCGTGGAGGTCCCGCCCGACATGTCTTCCCCATCATTCCGCTCTCTTCCCGCGCAGGTCGACCTGCCCGCGCTCGAGCGCGAGGTCCTCGACCGCTGGCGGGACGGGAAGATCTTCGAGCGGTCCGTCGAGCAGAACGCCGGCAACCCCGCCTGGGTGTTCTACGAGGGCCCGCCCACCGCCAACGGCCTGCCCGGCGTGCACCACGTCGAGGCCCGGGTGTTCAAGGACCTGTTCCCGCGCTACAAGTCGATGCGCGGCTTCAGCGTCCCGCGCAAGGCCGGCTGGGACTGCCACGGCCTGCCCGTCGAGGTCGGCATCGAGCGTGAGCTGGGCCTGACCGGCAAGAAGGACATCGAGGACTACGGCATCGCCGAGTTCAACGCCAAGTGCCGCGAGTCGGTGCTGCGGCACGTCGACGCGTTCGAGCAGATGACCGAGCGCATGGGCTACTGGATCGACCTGTCCCAGGCGTACCGGACGATGGACCCGTCCTACATCGAGTCGGTCTGGTGGTCGCTGAAGGTCGTCTTCGACAAGGGGCTGCTGTTCCGCGACTTCCGCATCACGCCGTACTGCCCGCGCTGCGGCACCGGCCTGTCCGACCACGAGCTGGGCCAGCCGGGCGGCTACGAGAACGTCTCCAGCCCCTCGGTCTATGTGCGCATGCCCGTGACGTCCGGGCCGCTGGCCGAGCTGGGCGCGGCGCTGCTGATCTGGACCACCACGCCCTGGACGCTGGTGTCCAACACGGCCGTCGCCGTGCACCCCGACGTCACCTACGTCGCGGCCAGGACCGCCGACGGCGAGGTGCTGGTGGTGGCCGAGCCGCTGCTGTCGGTCCTCGGCGAGGACGTCACCGAGGTCGCCCGCTGCACCGGCCGCGAGCTGGAGCGCACCCGCTACAGCCGCCCCTTCGACCTGGTCGACATCCCCGGCGCCCACTACGTCGTGCTCGGCGACTACGTCACCGTCGAGGACGGCACCGGCCTGGTCCACCAGGCCCCCGCCTTCGGCGCCGACGACATGGCCGTCATCAAGCGGTACGACATGCCGATCGTCAACCCGATCGGCCCCGACGGCCGGTTCCTCGACGACGTGCCCATGGTCGGCGGCCGCTTCTTCAAGGACGCCGACGAGGAGCTCACCGAGGACCTGCGCCGGCGCGGGCTGCTGTACCGGGGCACCCACTTCGAGCACGCCTATCCCCACTGCTGGCGCTGCCACACCGCGCTGCTGTACTACGCGCTCCCGTCCTGGTACATCCGCACCACCGCGGTCAAGGACCAGATGTTGTCGGAGAACGCCAACACCAACTGGTTCCCCGAGACCATCAAGTGGGGCCGGTTCGGCGAGTGGCTGCGCAACAACGTCGACTGGTCGCTGTCGCGCTCGCGCTACTGGGGCACGCCGCTGCCGCTGTGGGTGTGCTCGGCCGACGAGAGCCACGTCACCTGCGTCGGCTCGCTGGCCGAGCTGAGCACGCTGGCCGGCCAGGACGTCTCCGCGCTCGACCCGCACCGCCCGTACGTCGACGACGTGACCTTCGACTGCCCCTCCTGCGGCGAGCTCGCCACCCGCGTGCCCGACGTCATCGACGCCTGGTACGACTCGGGCTCGATGCCGTTCGCGCAGTGGGGCGAGCACGGCAAGCCGGAGGGCGTCTACCCCGCGCAGTTCATCTGCGAGGCCACCGACCAGACCCGCGGCTGGTTCTACTCGCTGATGGCGGTCGGCACGCTGGTCTTCGGCCAGTCCTCCTACGAGAACGTGCTCTGCCTCGGCCTCATCCTGGCCGAAGACGGCCGCAAGATGAGCAAGCACCTGGGCAACATCCTGGAGCCGATCCCGCTGATGGACCAGCACGGCGCCGACGCGCTGCGCTGGTTCATGGCCTGCTCCGGATCGCCGTGGGCGGCCCGCCGGGTGGGGCACAACGCCCTGGAGGAGATCGTCCGCAAGGTCCTGCTGACCCTGTGGAACACCTCCTCCTTCTTCACCCTGTACGCCAACGCCGAGTCCTGGAGCCCGTCCGAGCCCGCTCCGCCGGCCGCCGAGCGTCCGCTGCTGGACCGCTGGGTGCTGGCCGAGCTGCACCGGACGGTCGCCGAGGTCACCGCGTCCCTCGACGAGTACGACACCCAGCGCGCCGGCCGCCGCCTGGCCGACTTCCTCGACGACCTGTCCAACTGGTACGTCCGCCGCTCGCGCCGCCGCTTCTGGCAGGGCTCGCGCGAGGCGTTCGCCACCCTGTACGAGTGCCTGGAGACGGTCACCCGGCTGATGGCGCCGATCACGCCGTTCGTCACCGACTACCTCTGGGACGTGCTGCGCGCGCCCGGCGCCCCCTCCTCGGTCCACCTGACCAGCTGGCCGCAGGTGCGCCAGGACCTGCTTGATCCGGCGCTGTCGGACCAGATGGCCCTGGTCCGCCGGCTGGTCGAGCTGGGCCGCTCGGCCCGCGCCTCCTCCGGCGTGAAGACGCGGCAGCCGCTGCGCCGGGCGCTGGTGGGCGCGCACGGCTGGCCGTCGCTGCCCGCCGAGCTGCGGGGGCTGGTGGCGGACGAGCTGAACGTCCAGGCCCTGGAGGACATGTCCGGATTCGACGCCGATCTCGTGTCGTACACAGTGAAGCCGAACTTCCGGGCGCTCGGGAAGCGGTTCGGGTCGCGCACCAAGCTGGTGGCCGCCGCGGTGACCGCCGCCGACGCCACCCGCGTGGCCCGTACGCTGCGTGGCGGCACCCCCGTCATGATCGAGGCGGACGAGCTGGGCGAGATCATGCTCGGCCCCGACGAGGTGATCGTCACCGAGCAGCCGCGCGCGGGCTGGGCCGTGGAGACCGGCGCCATCGGCACCGGCACCGGCGAGACCGTCGCCCTCGACCTGGAGCTGTCCGACGAGCTGCGCCGCGCCGGCCTGCTGCGCGAGGTGATCCGGCTGGTCCAGGAGGCCCGCAAGTCCTCCGGCCTGTCGATCACCGACCGCATCGACCTGTGGTGGACGGCCTCCTCGCCCGACCTGGCCGCCGCGCTGCGCTCCGGCGGCGGCACGGTCGCCGACGAGGTCCTGGCCGCGTCCCTCACCGAGGGCGCCCAGGACGACCTCCCGGCCCACCACGACGAGGACCTGGGCCTGACGTTCCACCTCCGCCGCGCCTGACCCGGGCCGCGATCCGTCCACATGGGGGCGCCACCGATCACCTCGGTGGCGCCCCCGCGCGCGTCGCCTCCTCTCGCCTTCCGAAAGGATCCAGTCCTGTGCCGACTCCCATCCGCCGCGCTTGCGCTCGGGTGTTCGTGGACGCGTCCACCGTCGACCTGACCGGCGAGGACCTCGTGACGGAGTTCGCGTGGGACATGGCCGCGACGGGCCTGGTCCAGGCCGATCCCGA
This sequence comes from Nonomuraea sp. NPDC001684, assembly GCF_053596515.1. Classification (NCBI taxonomy): domain Bacteria; kingdom Bacillati; phylum Actinomycetota; class Actinomycetes; order Streptosporangiales; family Streptosporangiaceae; genus Nonomuraea; species Nonomuraea sp. NPDC001684. The sequence goes on along the minus strand of NZ_JBSFGJ010000123.1, from coordinate 9,254 downwards.
CGGCGACGGCGCGCGCATCGTGTGCGGCCAGGAGGTCGGCGACGTCGTCGTCACCGCCGAGCTCTGGGGCGCCGCCCCGCCGTTGACCACCGACGGGTGGCAGGACGTCGCCGAGGTGTCCGTCGCCTGGCGATCGGCGTTCATGGACTTCGCGACGACGGGCGACGGCGAGAACCCGGCCGCACAGCTGGAACTGCCCGGCCCCGGCGACTACCGGCTGCGCGTCCACGGACGCAACCGCGACGACGGCGACCCCCGGGACGACGACGCCCCCGTCGAGGAGTACCTGATCCAGGTGTGGCCCGCCCCGCGGGCCGGTCCCGTCACGGCCAAGTCCACCAGCAGGACGGCGGCCGCGTGGAGAGCCCGCTGAGCTCTGCCCGGTCACGGGGGCGTTCGGGGTTTCCCGGCGGCACCTCGTCCGGAGAAGGGCGGACACGACGCGAATCGACTCGCCGTGGGGCCCTTGGGAGGCCGCGCCCCTGGAGGAGGTCGTCGCGCCGCTGCGCCGCGACCGGCTCGCCGTCCGGCGGCTTCTGACCGGCTGGGACGTGCACGCCGCGATCAGACCCGGCGCACCGTGGCGCTGGCAGCTCATGCTCGACGAGTCCGCCGAGGACGAGTGGATCTACCGCCTCGACCCGCGGATCCGCCGTCCCCTGACAGCCCTGACAATCATGCGGGACGACCTCCGGCGCCTCGTCCCGGAGGTGCGGCTCCTCCACAAGTCCACGGCTCCCCGCCCGAAGGACGAGATCGACTTCGAGAGCGTCCTGCCACCGCTGGACGACGGCCGCCGCCACAGGCTGGCCGCGGCCCCACCCCTGGCTCCTTCGCCTGCACCACAGCCCCCCTGACGCCCGCCTTGGCGGACGCCGGGCGAGCGCGGAAGGCCCGCTGGTGTGAACGGCCCTTGAGCCGGCCCCATGGAGATGGGCGTCCTTGAGCCCGAAGGCCCGCCGGTCAATGCGCGGCGGGTCTGGGGCGGGTGGGGGTTACTTGGCCGTCTCGCGGTCGTGCTGGCACACCGGGCAGCTGGTCAGACCGGCGTCCTCGGCCTCGGGGATCGTCATGGTCTCCACGCCCGTCTCCCCCGCGCCCCTGATCAGCGGGCAGGTGGCGCTGTGGTAGCGACGGGTGCCGGTGATGACCTTGACCGTCCTTGGACGCCCGGCCGGACCGGACGTGCCGCCGGCCTCGCCCTTCGAGCCCTCACCCGTCTTGCCGGGCTTGGCGCCGGGCGTCTCGCCCTTCGCCGCGCTCTCCTTGCCGGTCGTGCCGGGCTCGGTGTCCTTGCTCCCGGTCTTCGGCGCCGGGGCGGCCGCCGCCGGACGAGCGGAAGGGGCCGGCGCAGCCCCAGAAGGCCGCTCGGACGCCCCGGAAGCCCCACCAGAGGGTTCCGGCTGGACCGGCAGCCCGGAGGCGGTCACACGAGGCTGCGGCGCCGTGTCCGGGTCGGACGCGTCGTCACCGTCATCGGCAGGCTGTTCGGCAGGCTGTGCGGGCCGGTCGGCGGGCGACGGCCGGGCGGCCGAGGACGGCTTGCCCGGCGCGCTCTCGACCGACTTGCCGGAACCAGCCGCGTCATCGCCCGTCTGGCCCGAAGCCGCCGCACCCGCACCGGCCTTGGCCGCGGCCGCGCCCTTGGACGACCTGGCCGGAGCCGCACCCTCAGCCGACGGGCTCTCGGACGAGCCCTCGGCCGAACTCTTGGACGCCCCCGAAGCCGGCGCCCCCTTGGAGGCGGCGGCAGGGCGCGAAGGGGCGGCCGACGGGCCCTTGGCGTCGTCCGGCGAAGAGGGACGCGCGGGCCGCTCACGCTCCGACGGCGGCCGGAAGTAGGAAGTCTCGATCTCCCCCTGCTCGTCGTCCGCACCGACCTCGGAATCAGGCGCGGCGGCGGGCGAGGAGGGGGACGTGGCCGGGTCGCTCGCCTGCGCGGCGGCGGCCGGACGGCCGAACCACCCGGTGGCGCCCTCCTCGCGGGGGGCGGCGGGCTCCGGGGTGGGGGGGGAAGCCTTCGTGTCGGGCTTCGGCGGTACGACCGGCGGGTGCAGGTCCCGGGTCTCCGCGGAGGTCTCGGCCCGGCTCTCCGCCACGGCGGAGGGGGTGGCACCGGGGCCGGGGGCGACGACGGGCTCGGGGTCGGCGGCAGGCGGCAACTGCCGTCCGCCGAGCGCGGCGTCCGGAAGGCACGTGGTGCAGGGCGTGAAGCCCTCCTCGCGTGCCTCCTCGTAGGTGAGCTCCTCGTGATCCCGTCCGGCCAGCTGGCGGCAGCCCGGCACGTGGTATCTCTTGCGGCCCGGGATCACCAGCACGATCGCGTCCGGCGAGATGCCGCTCGCCGCGGGGCGGCGAGGCGCGGAGGCCGGAACGGCGGTCCGCTGAAGCGTCTGCGGGTGCGGATGCGGGTGGGGTTGTGGCCGCGGGTGCGGCTGGGGCCCGGCAGGACCGGTCTGGTTGTACGGCAGGCCGGGCGGCGGGAGCGGGGCCGGAGGGGTGGCCGGCGCAGCGGCCCGCCCACCACCGGGAAACAGCTCGTGACGCCGCAGCAACGCCCCGATCACCAGGAACAGCGCGGACAGCACGCTGACCACGATGGACCACATGATCAGGAACGGCTTAGCCAGTACGAAGCCCGCGATCAGCAACACGACCGCCGCGAGCACCAAACCAGCACTGATAAGGATCACAGGGGGCTCTTTCGAGTGACAGGTCCTAGTGACCCGTTACTTTACCGGCGGTCGTTGTGCGGACCGTCGCCGCCGGGGAAGGCGCCCTGCGGAGCCTCGCCGCCGAACGGGTTGGGGCCACCGGGAAGAGGCTGCTGGCCACCCTGGGGAACCGCGTGCGACATGGCGGGGGCCTGACCCTGCGGACCGGACATGACCGGGAACCCGCCGCTGCCCTCCGCGGAGACGTTGAGCTCGGCGAGCTGGTTCTCCAGGTAGAGCTTGAGGCGGCTGCGGTACTCGCGTTCGAAGCTGCGCAGCTCCTCGACCTTGCGCTCGAGCTCGTCGCGGGTCTGCACCAGCGAGCCCATCGCCTGGCGGTGGCGCTCCTGAGCGTCGCGCTCAAGCGTCTCGGCGCGGGCGCGGGCGTCGCCGATGACCTGCTCGGCCTGGCGGCGGGCCTTGGTGAGGATCTCGTCGGCCTCGCGGCGGGCGCGGGTCACCGTCTCGTCCGCCTCCCGGCGGGCGTCGGCGATCGCCTGGTCGGCGGTCTGCTGGGCGAGGGCCAGCACGCGGGCCGCGGTGTCCATGTTGTCCTCGGCGGGAGGCATGCTCATGGCCACGGGCTGCGGCTCGGGGGCTCGCATCGGCTGCGGCTCGGGGGCCCGCATGGGCTCCGGCTGCGGCGGCGCCATCATCTCCGGCTTCGGCTGCTCCTGGACGGGCGCGGAGGCCATGGGCATGCCCATGCCGCCCGGCACCTTCCCACGCAGGCACTCGGCCAGTTTGGCGCGTAGCTCCTCGTTCTCTTGGATCAGGCGGTCGAGCTCAGCCTCCACCTCGTCGAGGAAGGCATCGACCTCCTCCTCGTCGTAGCCCGGCCGCAGCCGGGTGGTACTGAACTGCTTGTTCCGCACATCAGCGGGCGTCAGCGGCATTTTTTGGTCTCCTTGGCGCGCTTGGAGTCTGTCCGGAGGGACGGTGAACCCGAATCACTTCAGCGCGGACACGAGTTGGATCACGACCGGCCACCCCACCAGCCCGCCTCACCGGCCGCCCAGTGACCCAGCGATCTGGATCAAGATCAGAACGACGATGAACAGGACAGTGAAGCTTAGGTCAAAGGCCACCGTACCCAACCGGAGCGGGGGAATGAAACGGCGGAGGAACTTGAGAGGTGGGTCTGTCGCGGTGTACGTGGCCTCCGCCAGCACCAGCACGACCCCGGAAGGCCGCCACTGCCGGGCGAACGCCTGCACCGTCTCAAAGATCATCCTGCCGATGAGCAGTACCAAATACAGAGACAGGACTACGACCAAGATCCCACTCACGATCTCCACGGCCCGGCCGCGCCTCCACTTCTGGTGTGCCCTCCCGGCCGCGCGTGGACCCGGTTGGGTGCGATGGACATACAGAGACTCTAACTCTGGTTGAAGAACCCGCGTTCCGCGATTCGGGCCTTGTCCTCGGCGGTCACCTCGACATTGGCAGGGGACAACAGGAACACCTTGTTGGTAACACGTTCAATGCTTCCATGTAGGCCGAAGACCAGACCTGCCGCGAAATCCACGAGCCGCTTCGCGTCGCTGTCAACCATTTCGGTCAGATTCATGATGACCGGGGTGCCGTCGCGGAAGTGCTCTCCGATGGTTCGGGCCTCGTTGTAGGTCCGGGGATGGAGGGTCGTGATGCGCGCCAGGTCGGTCGTGCGGCGCTCCAGGATCGTCGTGGCGGGCCTGGGCGCGGGGACCGCGGAGTCGGCCTCCTCGTCGCGGTCCTGGACCGCCACGGGCCGTTCCTCGCCGGTCCGCTGGACATCGTCGTCGTAGGCGTACTCGTCGGTGTAGGTCTCGTACCTCTCGTAGCGGTCGTCCTCCACGAGACCGAGGTAGACCGCCATCTTGCGCATCGCGCCGGCCATCGCTACGTCGTCCTCCTGCTCATGGTCGCACTGGCTCGGACCCGTCGCCGGGGCCGAGGCGGCAGCCGTACCCCCTTGGAGCTCACCGCGGATCGACCTCTACTTGATCATGGGCCTGAAGACCCACTTGAGGGGACATTACCTGACGAAGGGCCTGCGACGACCGAGCAACGCCGTACCGATCCGCACGTGTGTCGCACCGTAGGCGACCGCCTCGTCGAGGTCCTGGCTCATGCCCGCGGAGACCATCGTGGCCCGCGGATGCTGCTCCTGGACGCGGGTCGCGACATCGCGCAGCACGGCGAAGGCGCGGGCGGGCTCCACTCCCAGCGGGGCGACCGCCATGACGCCGCCCAGCCACACGCCGTCGGCCAGCGCCACCTCGTCGGCCAGCGCGAGCACGTCGGCGGGCCGGGCGCCGCCCCTGGAGGGGTCGTCGTCGAGCGCCACCTGGATCAGGCAGCCGACCTTGCGGCCCTGCCGCACGGCCTCCTTGCTGATCGCCTCCAGCAGCCGGAGGCGGTCGAGCGAGTGGATCACGTCGGCGTACCCGACGACGGACCGCACCTTGTTGGTCTGCAGCTGGCCGACGAAGTGCCAGGTCAGCGGCAGGCCGGTCAGCTCGTGCGCCTTGGGCGCGGCCTCCTGGTCGCGGTTCTCGCCGACGTCGCGCACACCCAGCTCGCACAGGATGCGCACGTCGTCGGCCGGTCTGGTCTTGGTGACCGCGATCAGGGTGACCTCGCCGCGGTCGCGGCCCACCGCGTGGCAGGCCGCGCCGATGCGGTCCTCGATCTCGGTGAGACCGGCCGCGATCTCGTCCCTCCGCACGTCTGTCTCCCTCTCCCTGCCTCCATCGCCCCGCAGTTCGGCCTGTACGCCGTACGCCACGATGGCCCCCTTTCCGTGCCGCGGGTCGGATCCCGGCACACACGACGGCGCCGCTCCCGTACGCCTGCGGGGAGCGGCGGTGGGTGGTGAGCTACTTGAGGAAGTCGGGGACGTCGAGCTCCTCCTCCTGCTCCTCGAAGATCACCCGAGGACGTTTGGGAGGCTCCGACATGCGGGAGGTGATGGGCGTGGGCGGGTTGGCCGGTTCGGGCGTGGGCCTCGGGATGGAGACCGGGGCCTGCGGCTCGTCGTCGCCGAGGGCGGCGACGGGCTCGGCGGCCTGGACCGACTCCACCGGCCGCACCGGCTCGGGACGCGGCTCCGGCCGGGGCTCAGGACGCGGCTCCGGCCTGAACTCGCGCGACTCCGGGCGAGGCTCGGGGCGCGACTCGGGCCTGAACTCCTGCCTGGGCTCGGGCCTGAACTCCTGGCGCGGCTCCGGCCTGAACTCCTGGCGGGGCTCCGACCGCAGCTCGGCACGCGGCTCAGGACGCGGCTCGGGCCTCGGCTCAGGGCGCGGCGCGGGCGGCTCGGACTTCACGCTGGGCGAAGCCGGCACACCGGGCCGCAGGGCCGAGGACGACACCGGCGCAGCGGGCTGCGCGGCGGGCCGGGCGGCGGGCCTGGGCAGCGGCTTCTCGGCCGGCGGCGGCACGTCGTCGAAGCCCGCCGCGATCACGGTGACCCGCACCTCGTCGCCGAGGGCGTCGTCGATGACCGTGCCGAAGATGATGTTGGCGTCGGGCGCGGCGGCCATCGAGACGAGCTGGGCCGCCTCGTTGATCTCGAACAGGCCGAGGTCGGAGCCGCCCGCGATCGACAGCAGCACGCCGTGGGCGCCGTCGATGCTCGCCTCCAGCAGCGGGCTGGAGACCGCCATCTCGGCGGCGGCGACCGACCGGTCGTCGCCGCGCGCGTGGCCGATGCCCATGAGCGCCGAGCCCGCGCCCGACATGACCGACTTGACGTCGGCGAAGTCGAGGTTGATCAGGCCGGGCGTGGTGATCAGGTCGGTGATGCCCTGGACACCGGACAGCAGCACCTGGTCGGCCGCCTTGAACGCGTCGAGCACGCTCACCTGGCGGTCGGAGATCGACAGCAGCCGGTCGTTGGGGATCACGATGAGGGTGTCGACCTCGTCGCGCAGTGTCTCTATGCCGGCCTCGGCCTGCGAGGCGCGACGCCGCCCCTCGAAGCTGAAGGGCCGGGTCACCACGCCGATCGTCAGCGCGCCGAGCGACCGGGCGATGTTGGCCACGACCGGCGCGCCGCCGGTGCCCGTGCCACCGCCCTCGCCGGCCGTGACGAAGACCATGTCGGCCCCCTTGAGGACCTCCTCGATCTCCTCACGGTGGTCTTCGGCCGCCTTGCGCCCCACGTCGGGGTTGGCTCCGGCGCCCAGTCCGCGCGTGAGCTCGCGGCCCACGTCGAGTTTCACATCGGCGTCACTCATCAGCAGCGCCTGGGCGTCGGTGTTTATGGCGATGAACTCGACGCCCTTGAGTCCCTCCTCGATCATCCGGTTGACGGCGTTCACTCCGCCGCCGCCAATGCCGACGACCTTGATGACCGCGAGGTAGTTCTGCGGTGCTGCCACGACGAGGGGCCTTTCCGCTCGTTGACTTGCCATTTCGGTGCGGATCGTCTCCGCTTTTTCTCAGTTTTCGTAACTCTCAACCTCAGGTTGAGATTTAGATTTATGTCAACCTGAGGATTGATACGGACAGTAGGAGGCCCCTACCAGGCGGGTCAACTAACCGCGCCGCAAGCACGTCCGGCGTGTCGCGGGCTGTCCGATTCGCTCCGGAGTCGCGCCTGGTCGGGGCCTTCCTCTGCCGAAGCTCCGATCTACAGGCTCTCACGCCGCGACCCCCACCTCGCACAGGCACGCGATGCCCTTGCCACGGAGTTGCCAGACCCTGACACTCGTGATCACTTCAAGGTGACGACGTCGGGAGAGCTGACGTCGTACAGGGTGGCCTTGCGGCTCAGGAGCGAGACCAGGATGCGGCCTTTCTCCTGCGGCCTGTCGGCCCCGCCCCACAGGACGGTACGGCCGTCGGACAGCTCCAGCGTCACGCCCTCGGCCGAGGCGGCGCGCACCTGCCGGACCTTGCCCGCCACCACCGGCGGCAACGCCTGGACGACCTGGAGCGCCGCCATGGTGGCCGGGTCGCCCGCGGCCGGCCGGTCGACCTTGAGCAACGGCAGCATGAACGGCGACGTGTCCTTGACCTCGATCACCACGCCCTGCTTGTCGACCACCGCGAACCGGCCGCCCGCGGGGATCACCGCGACCGGCTCGCGCTCGACCACCTCGATCCTGAGCGTGCCCGGCCACGCCCGGTCGACCTTCGCCGTCGCGAGCTGCCGGATGCCGAGCACGCGCGCCTGGACGTCGGCCAGGTCGACCGTGGCCAGCGGATGCAGGTCGGGGACGGCGGCCTGCTGCTTGATGTGCTCGCTGGTCACTGTGAGATTTCCCACGATCTCGATCGACCGCACGCCCAGCACCGGCGAGAAGAACACCAGCCAGGCGGCCGAGCCGACCACCCCCGCCGTCAACAGCACCAGGAACGCGTTACGCGCCTTCATCGCCCTCCTCGCACGCCGGCTTCGAACGTACGCCGCCGGGCCGTCCGGCGCCCGCCCGCCACGCCCGTACGGCTCAGGACAGGCGCGCCACGAGCTGCGGCCCGAGCTCCGTCACGTCGCCCGCCCCCATCGTGAGCACGATGTCACCCGGCCGCGCCCGCCCGGCCACCAGGTCCGGCACCGCCGCCCGGTCGGGGGCGTAGGCCACCCGCTCGGCGGGCAGCGGCACGCGCCCGGCCACCATCGCGCCGGACACGCCCGGCTCGGGATCCTCCCGCGCGCCGTAGACGTCGAGGACGATGACCTCGTCGGCCAGCCCGAGGGCGGCGCCGAACTCGTCGGCGAAGAACCGGGTGCGCGAGTACAGGTGGGGCTGGAAGATCGCGATGACCCGGCCGGTGCCCGAGTAGGAGGCCACGACGTCGCGCGCGGCCCGCAGGTCGGCGGCCAGCTCGGTCGGGTGGTGGGCGTAGCTGTCGAACACCGCGACGCCGCCCGCCTCGCCCTTGGCCTCGAAGCGCCGCTTGGCCCCCGTGAAGGCCGCCAGGCCGTCTCTGATGTCCTCGAACGCCAACCCCAGCTCGTCGGCCACGGCGATGGCGGCGGTGGCGTTGAGCGCGTTGTGCGCCCCGGGGACGGCCAGCCGCACGTCTCCCCTGCCCTCGATGGAGAACACCGTGCCGAAGCCGTCGGGACGCACGCCGGTCACCCGGTAGTCCTCGCCCCGCTCGCCGTAGGTCCTGACCCGCAGCCCGCGCTCGCGCGCCCGCCCGACCAGCTCGGCGGCGCCCGGGTCGTCGGCGCAGACGATGAGCAGCGAGCCCACCCGGTCGGCGAAGCGGGCGAAGCTGTCGTGCACCGCGCGCGGGTCGCCGTAGTTGTCGAGGTGGTCGGCCTCGACGTTGGTCACCACGGCGATGTCGGGGGCCAGCATGAGGAAGGAGCCGTCGCTCTCGTCGGCCTCGGCCACGAACACCCGGCCCGCGCCCTCGTCGGCGCCCAGCCCGGTGGTGACGAGCTGGCCGCCCACGCAGTAGGACGGCTCGGCGCCGCACTTCTGCAGCGCCACGGTGAGCATGGAGGTGGTGGTGGTCTTGCCGTGGGTGCCGGCGATGGCCACGCCGGTGCGACCGGCCATCACCGAGGCCAGCGCGGCTGCCCGCGGGATGATCCGC
>NZ_JBSFGJ010000122.1:0-22446 GCF_053596515.1 Nonomuraea sp. NPDC001684 | reverse complement strand
CCGGGATCGTGCTGCCGGGCGTGCTCGTCACCGGCGGGCTGGGGCTCACCTCGGCCCCGATCGCGATGACGGCCACGGCCGGCGCCGCCCCCGGCGAGGCGGGGCTGGTCTCCGGCATCCTCAACTCCGCCCGCCAGGTCGGCGGCTCCCTCGGGCTGGCCGCGCTGACCACCCTGGCCGCGGCCCCCACCGGCGCGCCGACCTCCGGGTACGCCCTGGCGTTCTGGGCGTGCGCCGGCCTGGTGACCGCCGGGGCGGTGGCCGTGCTCGCTCTGCCCAGGGCCTCGAAGGACCGTCCCTGACGGGGGATCGCGTCCGATAGTGGACAGCCTTCCCGGGTGGCGCGCGGCGGGTCGCGGGGCAGGGAAGAGTTGCCGCCGTCCCTTCGGAGGAAAGGGAACGTCATGATCATGCTGGTGCGACGGCTCGCCGTCGTCTCGGCCCTCGTCCTCGCCGGGGCGTCCCTGCCCGCGTCGTCCGCGCACGCGATGGGCTCGTGGGTCTGCTCCGGCGGCTCCCGCACCTACCTGGGCAGCGTCGTGGGCTACCACATCCTGGGTTCCGGCTGCACCGGGGAGGGTTCGGGAGCCGGGTCGATCACCATCCCGTCCGGCACCTACGGCTGCGCGGTCGTCAACCCGACACCCCAGCTGGGCATCGTCAGCGGCCTGAACTGCTGATCCCGGCCCGGTCACGTCATCGCGACCGGTCGAGCAGCCACCGCTCGACCGCCGCGCTCATCCGCCCGCCCGCCTCCAGCGCCGCCGCCTTGGCGGCGGCCGGGTCGGTGTGCGCGGCCTGGCCGAGGATGACGCCGAGCACCAGATGGCCCCGTACGCGCGAGGCCCACATCAGGTTGCCGCCCGCGGCCGTGCCCGAGCCGGTCTTGATGCCGATGACGCCGTGCCTGTTCAGCAGCGTGTTGGTGTTGTGCAGCCGCCGGGCGTCCCCCGGGACGGACGTGTCGGTCTGGGCCACCACCGCCCGCAGCACCGGGTCGCCCATCGCCGCCCTGGCCAGCCTGAGCTGGTCGGCGGCGGTGCTGACGGTGGTGTCCTCGTTGCCGCTGGCCCCCGTGTACGTGGTGTCCGCCATGCCCAGGCGTCGTGCGGCGGCGTTCATCCGGGCCACGAAACGCTCCTGGGAGCCGGCGTCCCAGCGGGCCAGGAGCCGGGCCACGTTGTTGCCCGAGGGCACCATCATCAGCTCCAGCAGCCGCCGCAGCCGCACCGTCCGGCCCTGGACGAGCGGGACGGTCGACTCCAGCCGCGACAACGACTCCTCGGCCGCCGTGCGGTCCACGGTGATCGGCGGGCCGTCGTCGCCGGGCCGGAGCGGGTGGCGGCGCAGGATCACGTAGGCGGTCATCACCTTCGTCACGCTGGCGATCGGCACCGGCCGCAGGTCGCCGCTGACGCCCAGGCTGCCCACGTCGGCCACCTCGACCGCCGCCTGCCCCTCCTGCGGCCACGGCAGGGACGCGTCCCCGGTGACCGGGGGAGCCCCGGCACAGCCCGACAGAACACCCGCCAGCAGCAGAAACATCAAGGAACGTCGCATACCGGCCAGGTTGCGCGACCGCCGTGTCCGTACGGCCGTGGCCGCGCATCCATCCGCGCTCAGCCGTGTATCAGCCCAGCATCAAACCCGGCATCAACCCGCCGGGAGGCGGAGGACGGCGACCGCGCCGCCGTCCGGGGCGTTGGCCAGGGTCAGCTCGGCGCCGATGACCCGGGCCTGGCCCAGCGCGATCGTCAGCCCCAGGCCGTGCCCGCGGCCCCGCTCGGCGGCGCCCGTGCGGAACCGGCGCGGCCCGTCGGCCAGCAGCTCCGGCGGGAACCCCGGCCCCCGGTCGCGCACCTCGATCACGTGGTCGCCGACCGCGATCTCCACCGGCGCCGCGCCGTGCCGATGGGCGTTGAGCACGAGGTTGGCCAGGATCCGGTCGAGCCGCCGCGGATCGGTCTCGGCCACCGGGTCCCCGTCGGCCAGCACCCGCGCCTCGACCCCCACCCGGGACGCCGACTCCGCGGCCAGCCCGGCCAGCGGCACGCGCACCCGCTCGGCGACCTCGGCCCCGGCGTCCAGCCTGGACACCTCCAGCAGGTCCTCCACCAGCGTCCGCAGCACCCGGACCCGGTCCCGCACCAGATCGGTGACCTCGCCCTCGTCCAGCAGCTCGACCACGGCGACCAGGCCCATCAGCGGGGTGCGCAGGTCGTGCGCGACGTCGGCGGTGAACCGCTGCTCGGCCAGCAGCCGGTGCTGCAGGCTCGCCGCCATCGAGTCCACGGCGGCGGAGATGCGGGCGATCTCGTCCCGGCCGCGGGCGTCCGTCCGGGCCGCCAGGTCGCCCCCGGCGATCCTGCGGGCGGTGCGCGCGACCCGCCGCAGCCGCCGGTTGGGGAGCTCGGCCGCCAGCACCGACAGCGGCACCACCCCGGCCAGGGCGAGCAGCCCCGCCTTGGCCATGTTCCGGTCGAGCGCCTGGAGGCCGAGCACTTCGGAGCCCATCGCGATCTGCACGCTCCTCACCTCGCCGTCGCCGTACGGCTGGACCGCCCACATCCACGGCTCGTCCCGGTGGTCGAGCCCGTACCAGACCACCCGCCGGCCGGGCCGCAGCCGGTCGGCCAGGGCGTCGGGGAGCTCGGCGACGGGCACCACGTCCTCGGCGGTCCCGGCGGCCAGCGACTCCTCCAGGGCCACCTCGGCCCGAGCCTGGCCGAGGTCGAGCGCCCGCTGCCAGGTCGCCCGGTGCACCAGCAGCCCCACCATGGCGGCGACGACGGTCGCGGCGAGCGTGACGAGGGCGGCGATCTTCCAGCGCAGCGAGGCCGGATTCACGTCACGGCCAGCTTGTAGCCGAACCCGCGCACGGTCTCGACGCGCTCGGCGCCGATCTTCCTGCGCAGCCGCTGCACGCACAGGTCGACCACGCGGCTGTCGCCGTCCCATCCGTAGTCCCACACGTTGCGCAGCAGCGTCGCCCGTTCCAGCACGATGCCGGGATGGGCGGCGAACTCCAGCAGCAGCCGCAGCTCGGTCGGCGACAGCTCGACGCGCCGGCCGGCGCGGCGCACCTCCAGCGCGCCGGTGTCCACGCTCAGGTCCCCGAACTCCAGCACGGCCGCCCCTGCCTCGGGCCCGGCGGCCGGCGTCCGCGCGAAGGTGGCCCGGCGCAGCAGCGACCGGATCCTGGCCACCAGCACCGGCAGGTCCACCGGCTTGACCACGTAGTCGTCGGCGCCGCCCTCCAGCCCGGCCACGATGTCCAGCCCGTCGCCGCGGGCAGACATCATCAGGATCGGCACCTGGCTGGTCTCCCTGATGCTGCGGCACACGCTGATGCCGTCGAGGCCGGGCAGCATCACGTCCAGCAGCAGCAGGTCGTGATCGCCCGTACGGGCGGCCTCCAGCCCGTCGAGCCCGTCGGCCGCCGTGGTCACCCGGTAGCCGTACCGTTCCAGGGCCATGCCCAGCGACGTGCGGATCACGGTGTCGTCCTCGACGAGCAGCAGGGATGTCATGAAATCGCACCATACCTAGCGAAGTGCATTGACCGGTTCCATCCGGGCGGCGCGCAGGGCCGGATACAGGCCCGCCAGCAGCCCGACGACGGCCCCGGCCACCGGCGCCAGGACGGCCTGCCCGACGTCCAGGACGGGCGTCCACTGCTTGACCGCGCAGACCCCGACGATCACCAGGATCCCCGCGGACGCGCCCAGCACGCCGCCGATCAACCCGGTCAGCGTGGACTCCAGCAGGAACTGCGCCGCGATGTGGCGGCGCGCCGCGCCCAGCGCCCGGCGCAGCCCGATCTCGGCGACGCGTTCCATGACGGTCACCAGTGTGACGTTGGCGATGCCGACCGCGCCGACGACCAGCGAGACCAGCCCGAGGATCAGGAACAGGGCGTTGACGTCGCCCTCCACCGCGTCGCGGGCCCTGGTGGGGCTGGGCGGCGAGATGACCTGGAGCAGGCCCTCGTTGCCGGGGCTGAGCGCCGCCGGCGCCTGCCGGGCGATCAGCTCGGCGGCCCCGAGCGCGGTGTCGACCAGGACGCGGGTCACGGTGCCCAGGCCGTAGGGCCGGCCGGCCGTGGGAGGCAGGATGACCGCGCTCGCCAGGCTCCTCTCCCGCCGGAGATCCCCGAGCACCCCGATCACGGTGTACGCCCGGGTGCCGATGAACACGGCCGGAGCCCGGTCCAGCCCGGTGACGCCGAGCAGCCGGGCCGCCTGCTGGCCCAGCACGACGACCCGGTCACCCCGGGCGACGTGCCCGGCGTCGAAGTAGCGGCCCTCGATCATCCTGCCCCTGACCGCCGCGGGCAGGCCGGGGCTGCTGGAGACCACGGTCAGCGTCTGGTCGGTGACGCGGGCCGGGTCCACGACGTCGTTGGAGCGGACGACGAGGTTGGCGCTGCGGTCGGACTCGGCGAGCGCGGCGGCCGCGACCACCCCGCGCAGCCGGGTCACCCGGCTCACGTCGGCCCATCCGACCAGCGGGAACGGGTGCGCCGGGACCTCGACCGTGACGGAGGTGGCGGTCAGCTCGTCGAAGCGGCCGACGATCTGGTTGCCGGCCGTCGCGGCGACGCCCAGGGTCACCACGAGCGTGGTGATGCCGAGCACGGTGCCCAGCGTGGTCAGGGCCGAGCGCACCGGGCGGGCCAGCAGGCCCGCCACGGCCTCGGTCAGCAGGTCGCGCGGGTGCACGTCTACTCCTCCGTGAGGACGCCGTCGGTGATGCGGACCCGGCGTCCGGCCCGGTCGCTCACCTCGGTCTCGTGGGTGATGACGACGATGGTCATCCCTTGGGCGCGCAGCTCGTCGAACAGGTCGAGCACCGCGCCGGTGTTCGTGCTGTCGAGGTTGCCGGTGGGCTCGTCGCACAGCAGCAGCGACGGCTCGCCGAGCAGGGCGCGGGCGATGGCGGCGCGCTGCCGCTCGCCGCCGGACAGCCTGCCGGGCAGGAAGTCCACCCGGTGCGACAGGCGCACCCGGTCGAGGGCCCGCACGGCGCGGTCCCGCCGTCCGGCGCGCGGGGCGGTGCCGTAGACCTCGGCCAGCATGACGTTCTCCAGGACGCTGCGGTGCGGCAGCAGGTGGAAGGACTGGAAGACGAAGCCGATCCGGCCCCCGCGGACGGCGGTGCGCGCCCCTTCCCTCAGCGTGGTGGTCTCGATGCCGTCGAGCCGGTAGCTGCCGCGGGTCGGCCGGTCGAGCAGGCCCAGGGTGTTGAGCAGGGTGGACTTCCCCGACCCCGACGGGCCGACGACCGCCACGTAGTCCGCCCGCTCGACCCGCAGGTCGACCGACGACAGCGCGCGGACGGGCGGATCGCCGGGGAACTGCTTGGTCAGCTCGCGGAGGTGGATGACCGGCTCAGCCACTGTTGACCACCACCCGCTCGCCCGGCCGGAGGTCGCCGGTCACCTCCACGGCCCCGTCGGCGGACAGGCCGGTGCGCACCTGCACCTCCTCGGTCCGACCGGGCGCGGTCTCCACCTGCACCCTGGCCCGGCCGTCCGCCGCCGTGACGACCGCCGCGACCGGGACCACGAGCACCTCCCCGCCGGTGGCGCCGATGGTCACGCGGACCGTGACAGGCTGCCCGGCGAGCGCGCGCAGTCCCTTCGCGGAGGCGGGCGTGACCGTCACCGGGACGGCGCCCTTCGCGTCACGTCCCGCGACGGCGGTCACCGTGCCGGGGACGGTCGTGCCGGAGTCGGTCTCGATGCTCGCGGCCAGCCCCGCCTGCACCCGTTCGGCCTCGGCCGCGTCCACCGAGCCGGACACCACGAAGCCGGCGCCGGTGACCGTGGCGACCGCCTTGTCCACCGGCTCGCCCGCCTTGACGGCCGGCTTGTGCAGTCGGACGGGCAGCCTGGGCAGGAAGACGATCTCGCCGGGCGGCACGGTGGTGCCGTAGGTGCGGGAGAACTCGGCCAGCAACGCCCGCGCCGCGGCCAGGTCGCTGCGCGCGTTGGCCACCTTCAGCCTGGCGGGGGAGAGCTGCCTGGCCTGCCGCAGCGCCTGCTCGGCGACGGCCACGGCCTCCCGCGCCGCCCGTACGGCCTTCTCCAGCCCGGCCAGCCGCTTCGCCCGCGCCGCTCCGGCCTCCGCCCGCGCGCGTTCCAGCGCCGACCGGGCGGTGGCCAGGTCCGCGCGGGCGTTGGCGACCCGCAGTTCGAGCAGGCGGGTGTCGGCGGGCGGCCCCACCGTGGGGGCGGAGCCGGGCGCCGCGGTCGGCCCGGTGGTGGGCCCGGTGGTGGGCGCTGTGCTCGGCCCAGTGCTCGGCCCAGTGCTCGGCCCGGTGGTCGGCGCGGCGGTGGGCGCGGTGGTCGGCGTCGCCCTGGCCTGGGCGAGCTCCTGCTCGGCCGCGAGCAGCCGCTCCTCGGCCGCCCGCACGGCGCTCTCGGCGGCCTCGACGCCGGCCGCGTCCCCGGCCGCGTCCCCGGCCGTGCGGTCCTGGGCCCGCGCGCTCCTCAGCGCCTGTTCGGCCTCCTTCAGGTCGCGGCGGGCGCCGGTCACCCTGAGCTTCAACGGGAGCACGTCCATGCCCTGGTCGAGGGCCTTGCTCTCGGTCGCCAGCACCTCCCGCGCGGTCCGCACGGACCGGGCCAGCTCGTCGCGCCGCTGCCGCAGCTCCAGGGTGGGCTGCTGGGCCTCGTAGCCGCGCCGGGCGTAGAAGCGCGACACCGCCGCGACGGTCGCCTGGTCGAACACGCCGGTCACCGGCACGCGGTGCCCGAGCCGGCGCAGCGCCTTCTGCAACTGCCGGACGTCGTCCCCCTCGGCGCCGGGGACGATGCCGCGGTGCATCGGCACCCTGCCCGCGAAGACGAACACCGGTCGCCCGTTCACCTCCATGAGCACCGCGCCCTCCACGAGCTTCCCCCGCCGGGGGGCACGGGTGGCCCGCTGGACGGCCTCGCCGCCGCCCACCATCCCGCCCACCACCCCGGCCAGCGACACCGCACGCGGGGAGCCGTACTCCAGCGTGCCGCTGACGACGACGGTGGCGACCAGCCTGCGCCGCTCGACCTCGACGGTGACCAGCGACGGCACGGGCGGCCTGCGCGCCGCCGCCTCGTCGGCCGGGGAGCGCAGCCGGGCGCCCACCCCCCAGCCGGTCCCGGCGACCGCCAGGACCACGACCAGCACGAGCAGCAACTTGCCGCGAGGGGTGCGCATCACTGCTCTTGGAACCCGTACTTCACCCGCGCCTCGTTGGTGAGCCGCCGTTGCAGCGGGACGAAGGCCGCGTAGAAGTCCTTGCCGCACTCCAGGTCGACCAGCGCCGACCTGATCTCCTTGGCCAGGTACGGCCGGGCCGCGGCGGCCGTGACCTCGCCCGCCTTGCCGAGCCGGTCGGCCTGCTCGCCCCACAGCATCGACCCCCGCGCGCTCAGCGCCAGCGGCCGGGCGGAGGTCACCCGCTCGCCCTTGGACTTCAGGCACTCCGCGAACGGCCCGGCCAGCTCCACCAGCTTCGGATCGCCGTCGAGCGCCTTGTCGATGTTCTCGATCTCGGTGCTCATCTGGTCCTGGTAGTCGGCGAGCGAAGTGACCTTCAGGCCGTTGACCTGGCGCAGGGCGCTGACCCGGCACTCGTTCATGGTCTTCTGGTAGGCGTCCCGCCGGGGGCCGGAGAGCCCGTCGAGCGTGGCCTGGTTGGGGTCGGGGGCCCGGGTCTCGGTAGGCTTGGGGTAGACGATCGCGGAGAAGACGCCGAAGCCGTTCCTGCTCCGCTCGGCCTTCATCGCGTCGTAGTCGGCCGGGTCGGCGTCGGGCGGCGCCGGGCGGCTGACCGAGGGCGTGTAGGCGAAGCCCTTCTGCTTCATGCAGGTGGCGATGGCGGTCTCCCGCTCGCGGAGCTTGTCCGCCCCGTCCTCGCCCCCGCCGGACGCCGGGGCGGCCTGTCCCGCCGGAGCCCCTCCGCAGCCGGTCAGCACCGCCAGACCGAGCAGACCGCACACCAGCACACGCATCAAGGGCTCCTTCACCGTGGGGACGCGCCGCCCTCCGCGACGCCTCGGCCACTCTTGAGCCCTTTTCCGTCCGCCCGGCCTTGGCCGGGTATCACCGGGCGCTCGGCCGTGTATCGGCCGTGTATCGGCGCCCGTGGCTCGCCATCAACCCCCACGGAAACGGAGAAGAACCGTGCCGAATCACGTTCTCACCGGCACCCCGGGTGCCGGGAAGACGGCCGTCCTGCGGCTGCTGGAGGTCCACGGGTTCAGCGTCGTCGAGGAGGCGGCGACGGACGTCATCGCCCTCGGCCAGGCGCTCGGCCGCGCGGAGCCCTGGCGCGAGCCCGCCTTCGTCGAGGAGGTGGTCAGGCTCCAGCGGCGGCGCCAGGAGGCCGCGCCCGCGGTCGGCGGGGCCGCCGTCTTCTTCGACCGCTCGCCGGTCTGCACGCTGGCGCTGAGCCGCTTCCTCGGGTTTCCCGCCTCGCGCCTGCTCGCCCGCGAGGTCGAGCGGGTGGTGGACCGGGGGACGTACGACGGGAAGGTGTTCTTCGTGCGCAACCAGGGGTTCGTCCGCGCCACCTCCGCCCGGCGGATCGGCTACGAGGAGGCGCTGGACTTCGAGCGCCTGCACGAGCGGACCTACCGCGACCTCGGGTTCGAGCTCGTCGAGGTGCCCGCCGGGCCGCTGGCCGACCGCGTCGCGCTGGTCGAGCGCGCCGTCAGCCCACCCGGCCGCTCTTGACGAGGGCCCAGCACAGCGAGGCGAACGCGCCGGTGGTGGTGATCGTCCGGACGAGGTTGTAACCGGCCCACTTGGCCTCGTCGAACGCGCGGCGCACCGCGGCCAGGTCGGCGATCCGGTCCGGGTCGCCGGCCGCCTTGATGGCGTCGTTGAGCGGCACGTTCACGGCCACCGTGAGCACGAAGGCGACCAGGTAGAGCACCAGCGCGACGACGATCCAGGGCAGCACCGCGCGCACGTTCTGGCCGAGGTGCAGCGCCGCCGCCAGGCCCGTGAAGGCCAGCGCGCCGACGAAGCTGAGCATGAACCACGGGTTGAGGATCGCCCGGTCGACGGCCTGGAACGCCCCGACGAACGTGCGGTCGTCGGTCGCGCCCAGACCGCGCATGATGGTGTGCGAGTAGAGCCCGAAGACGCCCGCCGCGAGCCCGGTCGCCATGGTCGCCGCGATCAGCACGACGGTGCGCAGAACCGACATCAGTGTGTCCCCCTGTTCGTTCCCGCGCCCGACGTCCCGGACGCGCGAGGACAAGTCAACGCGACACCGGGGGAGCGCGGCCATGGCCGAGACTCTCCCGCCCATACGCCGGACTCCAGGGGGCGCCGGGGTCAGGGCGCGGGCGGGTTCCGGCGCGCGGTGACCAGCGCGAAGGACAGGTATTCCCCCTGGTCGGCTTCGAGCATGGCGATCGTCGCCGTCTCCTGCCGGGCGCGGGCCCACAGCAGCCAGTCGTGCCATCCGCCGTCCTGCAGGCGCGCGGACGTCACCGTGACCAGCTCGGTGATCTCCCACTGGAAACGCCACCACGCGGCGGTGTGCCAGGCGATGGCCTCCCAGCCGACCAGCGCCTTGACGTGGGCGGGGATGTGCCCGAGGTCGCGGACCTCGCGGGTCATGCCGGGCGTGGCGACGCCGAGCTGCCCGCCGGGCCGCAGGAAGCGGACCAGGTAGGGCAGATAGGAGTCGGCCGTGCCGAAGTACTCGAAGGCGTCCACGCTGACGATGGCGTCGAAGGACTCCTGCTCGAACGGCAGCGCGTGCGCCTCGGCCCGTACGGCCCGGACGCGGTCCGCCACGCCCGCCGAGGCGAAGACGGCCGCGGCCTTCTCGGGCGCGACCCACAGGTCGGCGGCCACCACCTCCACCCCGAACTCGCGGGCCAGGAAGACCGAGGTCGCGCCCAGGCCCGAGCCCAGGTCGAGCACCCGCATGCCGGGCCGCAGGTCGAGGTCGCGGGCCAGGTCCTCCAGCAGCCACAGCGGATGGGGGCCCATGTCCAGCCCGAGCACCCATTCCGGGTCGTACTTGGAGGAGAGCGGATAGACGTCGGGGCGCACGAGGTCCTGGATCGCTGACACAGCGGGCCATCCCACCACGAAGGCCCCGCCCGTTCAACCGGTTATGCGCCGCCGGGGCCGGGGCCGGGCCTCGCAAGTGCGATCCGGGTCACCGGGTGAGGTGCGCCAGCAGGGCGGCGGCGGCCGGGTTCGTGGGAACGGGCGCCCGGCCGGCCAGCACGACCGTCCTGGCCGGATCGGGCTGGCGGATGCGCACGGTCGGCAGCCCCTCCTGCTCGGCCACCCGCCGGGGGACGATCGCTACCCCGATCCCGGCGCGCACCAGGTCGACCAGCAGCCGGATCTGGGTGACCTCGCAGGTGATCTGCCGGTGCAGCCCGCACCCGGCGGCCAGCCGGCGCACCGCCGTCTCCAGCCCGGTGCCGGCCTTGAAGTCCACGAACGGCTCCTCCGTCAGCTCCGACAGCAGGGCCCGCTCCGCGCCGGCCAGCCGGTGGTCGGGCGAGGTCATCAGCACCAGCTCCTCCTCCCAGGAGTCGAACACGGCCAGCCCCGCCGGCAGCTCGGCGCCGTCGAGCGCCAGGTAGGCCAGGTCGAGCTCGCGGGCCAGCAGCGCGTCGAGCAGCCCCGCCACCGGGGCGTCGCGCACCGAGATCTGGATGCCCGGCCGCAGGCGGTGGAAGGCGGCCAGCTCGGCCGGCAGGTCGACGCTGGTGAGCGTCTGGATGGTGCCGATCGCCACCCGGCCGGTGGCCAGCCCGGACACCGCGGACACGGCGTCGCCGGCCGCCGCGGCGTCGGCCAGCAGCGCCCGCGCGGCCGGCAGGAAGGCGTGCCCGGCCGGGGTGAGGACCGGCCGCCGTCCGGTGCGCTCGAACAGGTCGGCGCCGAGCTCGCGTTCGAGCTTGCGGATGGACGTGCTGAGCGCCGACTGCACGATCAGCTCGGCCCGCGCGGCGGCGGTGAAGCTGCCGTGGGTGGTGACGGCGACGAAGTGGCGGAGCTGGCGCAGTTCCATCCATCTACGATAACGATGGCTGCCAGCGAGACGATGTGTTGGATCGATCAGTGCACGCCAGGACATCCTGGTCCGCATGGAACGACACGTACCCGCCCTGTGGTCGGCCGCCTACTGCTCCCGCCGTTCCGCCCCGGTCCGGCTCGCCGGGCGGGGGCTGCTCAAGTTGCTCGACTTCGTCCGGGCGCTCGCCCTGGCCGACCACCGCACGTTCGTCTCGCACTGAGCACTGAGCACTAGCACTGAGCACTGAGCGGGGCTCAGCCCGCGTTCTCCCGGTGCCGCAGGAGCAGCAGCGCGATGTCGTCGGTGTGCGGGGCGTGGTCCAGCAGCGTCCCGGCGACCTGCTGGAGCTGCTCGCGCGGGGCGCTGGTCAGGTATGCCGCCAGCGTCCCGATGGCCTCGTCCAGGTCCACGCCCGGCGCCTCGACCAGCCCGTCGGTGTAGAGGGCCAGGACGGCGCCCGGCGGGAACGGCACCTCCACCGTGGCGTACTCGGCGTCGGCGTCGATGCCGAGCAGCAGGCCCGCCGGGATGTCGATGATCTCGGCCGGCATGTTGGGCGGGCGCAGCAGCGGCAGGGGATGACCGGCGTTGGCCGCCCGCAGCGTGCGCAGGCGCAGGTCGAAGTAGATGAGCAGGCAGCTGGTGAACAGGTCGGTGTCCAGGTCCATGAGCAGCCGGTTGGTGTGCTGGAGCACGTCCCCGGGGCTGGCCCCGACGGCGGCGTGGGCGTGGATGGCGGTGCGCACCTGGCCCATGAGCGCCGCGGCCGTCATGTTGTGCCCCTGGACGTCCCCGATGACGGCGGCGGCGGTGGTCTCGTTGAGGCGGATCAGGTCGTAGAAGTCGCCGCCGATGCCGACGCCGCGGGTCGCGGGCACGTACCGGGCGGCCACCTCCAGGCCCGGCATGTCGGGCAGGCTGCCGGGCAGCAGCGAGGTCTGCAGGCTGTGGGCCAGCCGGTCCTTGGTGTCGTAGAGCAGCGCGCGGTCCAGGGCCTGGCCCATCAGCCCGGCCAGCGTGGTCAGCGTCGCGCACTGCTCGGCGGTGAACGGCCGCGGGTGGTCGAAGGCCAGCAGGCAGACGCCGAAGGTGTCGTCGGAGACGGTCAGCGGCAGGAAGGCCCAGGCGGCCATCCCGTCGTCCTGGGCGGTGTCGGGGAAGGCCCGGCTCAGCTCGGCCCGGTCGGCGTAGAAGGCGGGCTCGCCCGTGCGGACGACCTGCTCGGCGGGGCTGGGCGCGGCCAGCGTCTGGCCGTCGAGCCGCTCCAGCACCTCGGGGACGTAGCCGTGGGAGCCGACGATCCGCATCCGGCCGCTCTCCGCCCTCATGATCGCCATGGCCTGGGCGTTGAACACCGGCATCACGTGCTCGGCGATGAGATCGACGACCTCTCGGACGTTCAGCGCCCGGGTCATCGCCGAGGCCATGTGCAGGAAGTTGTAGAAGACGTCGGCCCGCGGCAGCCCCGAGTTGTCCGGCATGAAGGCGCGCGCGGGCCGCTGCGCGGACAGGTCGGCCCCCGAGGGGGTGATGCGCAGGCTCAGGCCCGTCGGGTCCGGGTGCAGGACGAACTCCAGCTCGTGGCCGTCCGGCCGGCGGGCCGAGCAGGAGGCGACCTGCTGGCCGACCACCGCCGCCCGGCAGCGGTCCTGGAAGGCCGGGTCCTTCAGCCACGTCGCCGTCTCCCACAGCGGCGTGCCCAGCAACTCCGAGACGGTGGTGCCGAGCAGGCCGGCGGCGGCGGGGCTGGCGAAGGTGACGACGCCGTCCAGGTCGAGCGCGACGGAGCCGTCCCGCAGCCGGTCCAGGTAGCCGGCCGCGGCCACGGCCTCGTACGGGTCGGGCATCGGCGGCGGCACCGGGGTCAGCACCCGCGGCTCGCCGCTCGGACGCAGCGGACATCCGCTGTCGGCGGCCTGCTCCAGGACGGCCGCCAGGCGCTCGCTCGTGGCGGCGATGACCTCCTGCTCCCGCCCGCTCAGCTCGGCCGGCCGCCCGTCCGGCCAGAGCAGGATCCACGAGCCCCACATGCGGGAGTCGCTGTGCAGGGGCGCGGCGGCCGAGGCGAAGGCGTACGGGAAGGCCAGGGCCGTGCCCGGGAAGCGGCGGGCCAGCTCCTGCGCGGTCGGCACCCACACCAGCCGCCCCTGGCGCACGGCGGCGGCCACGGGCGCGCCGCCGTCCAGCCTGACGGTGGTCCACGGCTTGACGAGCTGCGCGGGCAGCCCGATCTCCGACTCCATCACCAGGACCTGCGGGGAGCCCGTCAGGAGGTACACCGCGCCGATGTGCGCGCCGGTGTCACGGGCGGCCTGGGCGAGCAGCTCGTCCAGCGCCGAGGTGTACGGCCGGGTCCCCTCGTCGGCGTGGCCGCCCACGGGCTACCTCGTTCCGTCCTGCGCTGACGTCGGCGCCGCGTCCCGTTGATCGCCCATAGGACAACTGTAGATATCCGTATTGGGGGTGATGCTCACCGTTGCCGGATTCTGGCGAAGAGGAGGGACGAATATGAGCTTTGCGGGTGGCGGCCGTCTGGTGGGGCTAATTGGCCGGAACGTGACAAAGCGGCGGGGTTCTCGGCCAGTTGATCGCTGTCTACACTCCGGTTCGGACGCCAACCCACCCCGCCCACGGGGAGGGGAGGCGGTCCAGCTCGTCACCCACCGGGGAGGGTCATCGATCTCTCCGGCATGCGCGCGTGGGGGTGACATGACGTCCTCGGCCGGTCCGGCGGGTTCGTGCAGCTCCTCGGCCAGGAGGTCTTTGTGTTGTCCCGTTCGTTCTCATCCCGTTTACGCCGGTTGACATCGTTAGCCGTCGGGCTCGGTGTCGTGCTGACCATGAGCCCGGCCGTGGCGCGGGCCACGCCGGCCCCGCCCGGAAAATGGCGGTCGGTGCCGCTCACCGGCGCCGAGGTGGTCGAGGGCGCCAAGTCCCCCACCGGCAAGCTCGCCAAGAGCGACGCCGCGCTGCTGAAGGTCACCTCGCCCGCGCCGGTCAACGTCATGGTCAAGCTGGACTACGACTCGCTGGCCGCCTACCAGGGCGGGCTGGCCGGGCTGCCGGCCACCAGCCCCGCCGTCACCGGCAAGGCCCTCGACACCAGGAGCGCCGAGGCCAGGAAGTACGGCACCCACATCCAGGACGTCGAGAACGCCTTCCTCGGCGAGCTGGCCAAGAAGGTCCCCGGAGCCGTCGTCGGCCAGCGCGTCAGGACCGTCTACGGCGGCATCGCCCTGCGCGTCCCGGGCAACAAGGTGGCCGACGTGCTGCGGCTGCCCGGCGCGGTCGCCGTCCAGGAGGACAAGCCGCAGCAGCTGCTGACCGACTCCAGCCCCGAGTTCATCGGCGCCGACACCATCTACGGCAAGCTCGGCGGCAGCTCCTCCGCGGGCAAGGGCGTGATCGTCGGCGTGCTCGACACCGGCGCCTGGCCCGAGCACCCGTCCTTCGCCGCCGCCCCCGGCCTGCCCGCCCCAGGGCCCACCAAGGACGGCACGCCGCGCGCGTGCAACTTCGGCGACAACCCGCTGACCCCCGCCAGCGACCCGTTCACCTGCAACAACAAGCTGATCGGCGGCCAGCCGTTCATGGAGACCTACAACGCCGTCTACGGCGGCGAGGTCTACGGCGACAGCGCCCGCGACTCCAACGGGCACGGCACCCACACCGCCAGCACCTCCGCGGGCGGCCCGGTCGCCGACGCGAACCCGCTGGGCATCAGCCGCGGCCCGATCCACGGCATCGCCCCGGCCGCCGAGGTGTCGGTCTACAAGGTGTGCGGCGCGCAGGGCTGCTTCCCCTCCGACTCGGCGCAGGCCGTGGCGCGGGCCGTCCTGGACGGCGTCCGCGTGATCAACTTCTCGGTCTCCGGCGGCAGCGACCCCTACAGCGACCCGGTCGAGCTGGCCTTCCTCGACGCCTACGCGGCCGGCGTGCTGGTCTCGGCCTCGGCCGGCAACTCCGGGCCCGGCGCCGGCACCACCGACCACCGCGGCCCCTGGGTGACCACGGTGGCCGCCTCCTCGCAGTCCAGGACGTTCCAGTCCACGGTCACGCTGTCCGGCGGCGGCGCCACGGCGACGATCAAGGGCGCGTCCATCACCGCGGGCCTGGCCTCGCCGCTGCCGGTCGTGCTGGCCTCGGCGCCGCCGTACTCGCGCGCCGCGTGCGACGTCCCGGCCCCTCCCGGGCTGTTCACCGGGAAGATCGTCGCCTGTGAGCGCACCCCCAACCGCGTGCTGAAGAGCTTCAACGTCAGGCAGGGCGGCGCGGCCGGGATGATCCTCTACAACGCCGTCCCGTTCGACGTCTTCACCGACGCCCACTGGCTGCCGTCCGTGCACGTGGACAAGCCCGAGGCCGACACCCTGCTGGCCTTCCTGGCCGCCCACCCCGGCGCCACCGCCTCCTTCACGCAGGGCGCCAAGTCCACCTGGCAGGGCGACGCGATGGCGCACTTCTCCTCGCGCGGCCCCGGCGGCGACTTCCTCAAGCCGGACGTCACCGCGCCCGGCCAGCACATCATGGCGGGCATGACGCCGACCCCCGAGTCGCCGCTGGAAGGCCCGCCCGGCAACCTCTACCAGGTCATCTCCGGCACCTCGATGTCCGCGCCGCACGTCACCGGCTCGGCGGCGCTGGTCTTCGCCCTGCACCCCACCTGGACGCCCGGCCAGGTCAAGTCGGCCCTGGAGACCACGGCGAAGACCGCGGTCACCAAGCAGGACAGGACCACCCAGGCCGACCCGTTCGACATGGGCGGCGGGCGCATCGACCTGACCAAGGCCGGTGACCCCGGACTGACCCTGGACCAGGACGCCGCCGGCTTCGTCGCCTCGGCCACCGACCCGCTCAACCGGATCGACCTCAACCTGCCCTCGGTGAACGCGCCCACCATGCCCGGCGTCATCACCGCCAAGCGCACCGTCACCAACACCACCGGCTCGTCGCTCACCTTCACCGCCTCCGGCACCACCGTGAGCGGAGCCGCCGTCGCCGTGCTGCCGCCGCTGTTCACCGTCGCGCCCGGCAAGAGCGCCAAGTTGAGCATCGTCGTCACCGCGCCGGAACTGCCCGACGGCCAGTACTTCGGCCAGGTCAACCTCAAGCAGGTCGGCGGCTCGCGCGCGCTGCACCTGCCGGTGGCGTTCTACCGCAAGCAGGGCGCGGTGCCGGTCGAGCAGACCTGCGCCCCGGACACCATCGCCACGAACACCGGCGAGTCCACCTGCACCGTCACCGTGCGCAACACCACGTACGAGGACGCCGAGGTGACCGCGCTCAGCACCCTGGACGCCCGCCTGCGCCTCAACGGCGTCACGGGCGCGACCAAGGTCGGCACCCAGGTCGCCACCACCAAGGCGACGCTGGCCGCCACCCAGCCCGCCCGGCCGGCGATCGCGCCCGGCGCCGGACCGGCCGGCTACATCCCGCTCGACGCCTTCGGCGTCACGCCCACCCCGATCGGCGACGAGCAGGCGCTCAACTTCACCGTGCCCGCCTTCCAGTTCGCCGGACGCAGCTACACCCGGCTCGGCGTCACCTCCGACGGCTACAGCGTCGCGGGCGGGGCCACCGGCGACGACGTCTCAGCGACGCCGCAGACGCTGCCCGACCCGGCGCGGCCCAACGGCGTGCTCGCTCCCTACTGGACCGACCTGGACGGCACCGCCGCGCCGGGCGTCCTGGCCACGATCCTGACCGACGGGGTCAACGACTGGCTGGTGGTGGAGTGGCGGCTGAACCTCTACGGCACCACCGACCTGAAGGTCTTCCAGCAGTGGATCGGGCTCAACGGCGTGGAGGACGTCAGCTACGCCTACGACCCGGGCAACCTGCCCGGCTCGCCGCCCGCCGGATACGGCCTGACGGTCGGCGCCGAGAACGCCGAGGGCACCGCCGGCGCCCAGATCTCCGGGCCGCCCACCCAGGATCTGGTCGTCACCAGCACGCCGGGGGCGCCCGGCGGCAGCCTGACGTACTCGATGAAGGTCAAGGGGGTCAGCGCGGGGGTCGGCAAGATCACGACCGCCACCTCGACCCCGCAGGTCAAGGGGATCACCGTCGAGGTGGACAAGATCACCGTCCAGTGACCCGCCGGTGACCGCGGGCGGCGCACCCGCCCGCGGCCACCGCGGCACGGCTTCCGGCCGAGGCAGTACAGGCCGGCGCCAAGTGCGTCGCAGGTCGTTCCGAGGTCTCCGCCAAGGGCGTTCGCCGAGCATGGGAGCCCGCCGGCCCGCGCGCACCTGACGTCGTCCTGGTGAGCGGCCTAGTGGGCGGCCTCGTACTTCTCGACCACCGAGGCGGCGATGCGGCCACGCTCGCTGACGGGCAGGCCGTTGGCCTTGGCCCACTGCCGGATCTCCGAAGACTTCTCCCGGCTCAACGCGCGGCTGCCGGTGACGGCCGCCCGGCGCCCGCGCCCACCGCGATCCACGCGAACAGGACGGGCCTTCACGATGAAGGGCGCCAGTGCTTTCCGCAGCGCGTCCGCCTTCTCCTCATGAAGGTCAATCTCGTAGCTGCTGCCATCGAGTGCAAAGACGACGGTCTCATGAGCCTCCCCACCGTCTACATCGTCGATGAGAATCTCTTGAATCTGCTTAGCCATGGTGGCACTCCATGCTCGATACGGTTGTTGCGTACTGTAGCGCCCTTCAGTAGCGTGCGGGCAACTTAGCTCGGCCCGGCGCCGGTGAACGCGGAGAACTCGCCGGGCACACCGCCTGTCAAACGCATTTCAAACGCGGCCGGAACCGCGCGTGCCCGGGGTGTCACGGCGGCCGCCTTACGTATCTCACCTGGGAATGCCCGGGTCATGTTCCAGGTCGCGGGGCGGGCGGGCGGTCGCGGCGGACGCGGGGCCGCCCGGCGCGCGCACGCGGACGGGGTAGCCGCGGGAAGGCGGCGGCCACGGCGGTGCGCATCTTATCGAAGATGAATTCAAAGGTGTGCTTCAATGTGTCCGCGCCGCTCCCGCGTGCGCGCCGCCGTCGCTTCCCGGCTTCGGCACACGGTTTTCCGGCGTCCCGCGAGCTGTGCGCCGGCGGGGCTCTATGGCGTCAACTCCGGGCAAGGCGTAGAAGTGCAAGTGCGAATGCGACGGGCCCGGCCGTCTTCCGCCCTTTTGTTTCTGACCGATTTATCGGGCGGGGCGGCCGAACCACTCCGTGACGCGGCGGAGGGCGGCGTCCGGGCCGTCGAGGTCGAGCAGGAGCTCGGGGGCGGCGAGCGCGGCCACCTCCTCGAAGGCGTCCTGATGACAGGTCAGCCGCCAGCCGGGCCAGCGCTCGGCCGGCCGCGACGGGGGCAGCGAGCAGTCCAGCGACCACCAGTCGAGCGTGCGGGCGGCGGCGTCGAGGTGCACGCCGTTCCAGGGGACGGCCTCCAGCGCCGCGAAGGGCGTCGCCCGCTCCCGGATCTCCGGCACGGACGTGCGCCACACGGGCCCGCGGATCTCCAGGGAGCAGTGGACCAGCAGCAGGCGGCGGGACACGTCCAGCACGGCCACGGCCTGCCAGCGCACCGCGTCGCCCCAGCCGAGGGCGTGGCCGTGCTCCTGCTCGCGCACGAAGGCGGCCAGCCGGTCGGGGCCGCGCAGCAGGTCGCCGTAGAAGGTGCCCGCGCCGCCTCGGCGTGACCAGACCCGATGGCCGCCCGCGTCGACGATCACGTAGTGCGCGTGCTCGGTGCCCATGCCGCCCAACCTAGCCCGCGCCCGGCCGGGGCGGCCTCCAGCTGATCCGTGGCGGGACGGGCCGGGGCTCGTGACAATGGGCCCATGCGCTACCTGGATGCGGCGGACCCGCTGGCGGTGTCGGCGGCGGCGGCCGTGCGGCTCGGCGATCTCGACGGCGTACGGCGTCTGCTGTCCGGGCATCCCGGGCTGGCCCGCGTCCGGCTGGGCGAGGCGGGCGGGGTGTCCCGGACCCTTCTTCACGTCCTCACCGACTGGCCGGGCCACGTGCCGGGCGGTCCCGCCCTGGTACGGGAGCTGGTGGCGGCCGGGGCCGAGGTGGACGCCCGTTTCGCCGGCCCGCACGCCGAGACGCCGCTGATGTGGGCCGCGAGCTGCGACGACGTCCCCGTGCTCGACGCCCTGCTGGACGCCGGGGCCGACGTCGAGGCCACCGGCGCGGTGATCGGCGGCGGCACGGCGCTGTCGGACGCGTGCGCCTTCGCCCAGTGGGACGCCGCCCGCCGCCTCGTCGAGCGCGGCGCGTCCGCCCGGTTGTGGGAGGCCGCGGCCCTCGGGCTCATGGACCGGGTCGCGGCGGCGTTCGAGGCCGGGACGCCGTCGCGGGCGGAGGTGACGCAGGGGTTGTGGGCGGCCTGCCACGGCGGGCAGTCGCAGGCGGCGGCGTTCCTCCTGGAGCGCGGCGGCGACCTCGGCTGGGTGGGCTACGACGAGCTGACCCCGCTGGACGCCGCCCGCCGCGCCGGCGCCGACGACCTGGCGTCCTGGCTCACGGCACGCGGCGCCCGCCCGGGCCCCCGCCACTTCGCCGACTGACCCCCGCGCGCGCCGCCACCCGCCGACAGGCCCCGGCGCCTCGCTGGCCGGTCTCCGCTCAGGCCCCCGTGTCGCGCGCGGTCTCGGTGGCGCGGGTGAGGAGAGCGCGGCGTTCCTGGTCGCTGTGGGCGACGGCGGCGGCCCGCCGGAACAGCGCCGCCGCGCGGGCCGGGTCGCCGTCGCGGGCGGTGAGATCGGCCTCGGCGGCGATGGCCAGCGGATGGCCGTCGAGCTCGGCGCGGGAGCGCTCCAGCAACGCGAGCCCGGCCCGCGGCCCGTGGGCGTACCCGTGCGCGACGGCCCGGTTCAGCTCCACCACGGGCGTGGGGTGGAGCAGGGCCAGCTCGTCGTAGCAGCGGGCGATCCGCGACCAGTCGGTGCCGGGCAGCGAGGACGCCGTGGCGTGGCAGGCGGCGATGCGGGCCTGGAGCCCGTACGGGCCGCCGCCCTCGACCGCGGCCAGCAGGGCGAGCCCCTCGCCGATCGCGGCCCGGTCCCAGCGGGAGCGGTCCTGCCGGTCGAGGGGCACCAGGTCGCCGGCGGCGTCGCGGCGGGCGTCCCGGCGGGAGTGCTGCAGGAGGAACAGCGCCAGCAGCGCCGTCACCTCCTCCTGCTCCGGCATGAGCCGCCGCAGCAGCCGCGCCAGCCGGATCGCCTCCTCGGCGAACGCGGGCTCGCCGCCGGCGTCGTACCCCTGCGTGAACAGCAGATAGAGGACGGCCAGCACCCCGGGCAGCCGCTCGGCCAGCGCCGCCCCCTGCGGCACCCGGTACGGGATGCCCGCCTCGGCGATCTTCCGCTTCGCCCTGGTCAGCCGCCGGGTCATCGCCGACTCGGTGACCAGGAAGGCGCGGGCGAGGTCGGCCGTGGGCACGCCGCAGATCGTCCGCAACGTCAGCGCCACCCGCGACTCCAGGGCCAGCGCCGGATGGCAGCACGTGAAGACGAGCCGCAGCCGGTCGTCCACGACCTCCTCCTCCCGCCCGTCCCCGGGCCCGTCCTGGACGGTCAGGGCCAGCGCCGCCAGCTCGGCCAGCTTGCGGCGCTCGATCGAGACGCGGCGCAGCGCGTCGATCGCGCGGTTGCGCGCCACCGTCATGAGCCAGCCGCCCGGGTTGGACGGCACGCCCTCCTCCGGCCACCGCCGCACGGCCAGCGCCAGCGCCTCCTGGGCGCAGTCCTCGGCGAGGGTCCAGTCGCCGGTGACCCGGATGAGGGCGGCGACGATCCGCGGGTACGCCTCCGCCGCCGCCT
Organism: Nonomuraea sp. NPDC001684; assembly: GCF_053596515.1. Classification (NCBI taxonomy): domain Bacteria; kingdom Bacillati; phylum Actinomycetota; class Actinomycetes; order Streptosporangiales; family Streptosporangiaceae; genus Nonomuraea; species Nonomuraea sp. NPDC001684. The sequence goes on along the minus strand of NZ_JBSFGJ010000122.1, from coordinate 1,628 downwards.
CCTCCAGGTGCCGTCTCACTGCTCGAAGTCGGCGAACGGCCGCAGCTCCAGCCGTCCGTGCCTGGCCATCGGGTGGCTGCGGGCGACCTCGACCGCCTCGTCGAGGTCGGCGCATTCGAGCAGGTCGAAGCCCACGATCACCTCTTTGGTCTCGGCGAACGGCCCGTCGGACAGGACCAGCTCGCCGCGGCGCACCCGCACGGTGGTCGCGGCCGACTCCGGCGCCAGCACCGCGCCGCGCACCCGCCGCCCGCGGGCGTCGTTGTCGGCCACCCACGCCTCGACGTCGGGCAGGTTCTCCTGGTCGGTGTCGGGCTCGGTGTCGGTGCAGACGAACATCATGTACTTCATCTCGTGCTCCTCGGTCGGACGGCGTCTCACCATGGTGACGAACGGGACCGACGGAACCGGACGTCGTCCGCCGAGATTTTTTCGCGGAGAGAGAAGGGTCAGGCCGGCACGACGCGGCGCGCGTCCAGGCGGCCGGTCCCGCGACGGGCCCGCAGGTCGAGGGTCAGCAGCGAGCCGAGCCCGGTCTGCTCCAGGACGACCTCGTCGCAGAGCTGCTGGATGACCCACAGGCCGTACCCGTGGGAGGCGGTCGGGTCGAGGCGGGCCGAGGCCAGGTGCTCGTGGGTGAGCCGGCCGGCGACGTCGAGGATCTCGACGACTACGCCGTCGGCGCCGCCGCGGGAGGTCACCATGCCCGTCCGGCCGCCGTGGTCCAGCACGTTGGTGACCGCCTCGTTGACCGCCACCACCAGGTCCTCCAGCCGGTCGGCGGGCAGCCCGCAGTGGCGGCCGTGGACGCGGATCAGGTCCCTGATGAGGGCAAGGTCAGTGCTGATGGGGCACTGGAGCTCGAACTGAAGGGTCATGATCGTCTCGCGTGGCGGGGTCGGATGGGGTGGCGGGCCAGTCTCCAGCTTTCCCGTCGGCGGCCACTCAAACGTGTACCGCCGCCGTTCGCAAGTCGGCGGCATGAGGGGCGCAGGACCGGGTAGCGCCATAAGTGCAGAAACTTCCGGCACGCCCACGGTCCCCAGACGAACCCGGAGGCTGACGAATGCGGCATGGCGACGGCGACCAGAGCACGGGCATCGACCATCGCAAGGGGAGCGGCCAGATCACGGGAAGCGGCGGGCTGGGCAGGGCCGCGCTGTGGCCGGCCTCGGTGCTGACCGCGGCGGTGACCGCCGACCTGCTGCGGCGCCGGTTCGCGCCGGCCCGGCTGCGGCTGGCGGAGGCCGCGAGCGGGCTGCTCGAACGTACGGGCGTGCGGCCGGCCAGGCCGCGCCTCACCGACCGGGAGCGGCTGGACCGCCAGTTGCTGACCTGGCGCCAGGCGCATCCGGAGACCCCGTGGCCCACCGGCCGCATGGGCCCGGCCGGGACCGGCGGCGGCTGACCGGGCTCCCGCCAAGGGTCCGCGGGCGGGCGGGTCAGGTGGGGTCGGCGGCGCTCCGGCGGGCCGTCTCGGCGATCGCCTGGAGCGCGTCGAGGTGCCCGGCCAGCGCGCGGCGGCCCTCCTGGGTCAGCGAGAGCCACGTGCGGGGGCGCTTGCCGACGTAACCCTTGCGCACGTGCACGTAACCGGCCTCCTGCAGGGCGGAGACGATCCGGCTGAC
>NZ_JBSFGJ010000121.1:0-22518 GCF_053596515.1 Nonomuraea sp. NPDC001684 | reverse complement strand
CAGGATCGGCGGCAGGATCGCGCGCACCACGCCGCGCAGCTCCGCCAGCGCCTGCTCGGCCGCGTTCCTGGCACGCTCCAGTGCGTGCGCGGCCAGGGCGGGATCGCGCTGCAGCGCGCGCTCGGCCGCGGCCACCGTGACCACGACCGCGTTCAGCCGGTTCTGCGCGCCGTCGTGCAGGGCCCGCTCGATCCGGCGCAGCTCGACGGCATGCGCGCGCAGCGCCCCCGCGCGGGTCGCGGTCAGCTGCGCGATGCGCTGCGACAAGTCGATCGAGGCGTGCGGGACCAGCAGTTTTCTGGCGGGCAGCGCCTGCAGTCGCGCCAGCGCAGGGAAGAGGCGGACCAGGGCGACCACGACGGCCAGGCCGATCACCGAGGTGGCGATCGCGCCCGGCCAGGTGGTGACCGGGACGGCGAAGTTGGTGAGCTGATCCTCGCGCGCCAGAAACTGCCAGTAGAGCGGGTAGGTGACTTCCCGCAGCGCCGCCACCGGCATGACCAGCCCGAGCAGGCCGCAGACCGGGCCCACCACGGCGTAGAGGGCCAGCCAGCCCAGGTCGCGCCAGGTCGCCGGGTCGGCACGGGCCGCCCGCATCCTGGCCGCCCAGCCTCGGGGCAACTGCTCGGCGGACATCTGGTACGGGCTGACGATCTCGACACCCGCGCCGGCCAGGCGCCTGCGTTCCCACTCGGCCGTGTTCCTGGTCATCGCGATCATGGCCGGCACCAGCACCAGCCCGACCCCGACCAGGCTCAACGCGGCCACCACCAGCCAGCACAGCGCGACGACGACGGCCATGAACGCGGTGCCAAGCCCGCCGGCCAGCCGTTCCAGACTTTCAAGGATTCCCCGCAACACTGGCGCCATAGTAGGTGAAAGGGGACACAACTTGCTCCAGCCCGCTGTACCACGGCCAGGCAGCGTGCGGGATTTCCACAGATCGGGCACGTTTCTAGGGTTCTGGCCATGACCGATCCCTATCGCATCTCCAGCCCCGACTCCGACCCCGCCGGCCCGCGGGCCGCCTCCCGGCACGCGGCGCGCAGGCAACCGCTGAGCAAAGGCGCTCTCGCGCTGCGCGCCCTGCTCTGGCTCGTCCTGATGGCCAGCTCGGTCGTCAACCTGATCGCCAACAGCATCGGCCGTGGCTGGACGCTCGGCCTGGCCTCGGGCGGCGTCGCCATCGTGTGCGTCGTCGCCCTCATCGTGCATCACGTGAGCAGGCGCAGGACATGAACCACGTCGTCCCTCGCCCCCGCACCAAGGAGGCCCGCTGGGCCTGACAGGCACGGCGATCCGGCCGCGCCCGCGGCCGGGGAAGAACGCCCAGGTCATGGGGGGAATGCCGGGAGCTTGCCAGTGGTTTACATACGCATACCCCGAGGGCTTTGGCAGTGATTGAGGCTGTTTGCCCGGGGTTTACGGTTCAGAGGTAGATCTTTGCCCGTTTTGGGGTGTTAGGTTTGCGTTTGTCCGTTTCTTGGGATAGTGTTGTATCTATCCAGCCGGTGGAACCGCACGTGACTTCATCACGTCCGTCGGACCACCAAGTGCGCTCCACGTAGCGACCGATGGCGTTTGTGCCCGGCTACGGCCTTCATGTCTTGTCTGAGTCAAGCGAGCGCATGCCCCCCTGATGATCGATGTCACCAAGGAGACTGCTGATGACTGCTCGCCTGCGTTCTTTCGCCATGCTTTCCGCCGCTGCTCTGTCGGCGCTGACGATCGGTGCCGCCGCTCATCCCGCGAGCGCTGATGCGGATGTGAACGGTCAGGGTGTGCTGGCCGGTTCGACGACCGCTTCCTACTTCTGGGACGACTCCTCGGGTCGCGCCGGTGACACGGGTCTGCCGGCGGCCGGCAAGCCGATGCAGAAGGGTCTGGCGGCTTCGCCGTCGTGGCCGCTGATGACCGAGGGTTACGTGGTCTACCAGGGTAAGAAGCTACCGTTCTTCGTGGGTGACCGTGGTCCTGGTGACCCCTCCAGTCGTGGGGTGATGCTGGACCTGGACGCCAAGACGTTCGCCGAGCTGACCGGTGGCCGGTTCAATCCGGACACGCTGGGTGTGGACGGTGTGAAGGGCGAGGGTCACATCAAGATCCAGTACGTGGTCACCAAGTGGGGTGACGGCGTGGGCAGGAAGGCCGCTCCGGTGGCGTTCGACACGGGCGCCTGGCGTCAGCAGGACACCGGCACGGCTCCGGTGTCGGTCAAGAAGTAACACGCGCGTGCGAGTGAAGGGCGTTCCCCGCGGGGGGACGCCCTTCTCGCATGTTCAGAGCACCGAACCCGACGGCCCGGTCGTCATCGTGACCCCCGACCCGGCGAACTCGCCCACGTCGGCGACCGCCGCCTGCCCCTCCTCGCTGCTCATCGCCGCGATGAACGCCTGCTCGTCGTCCCAGGTCAGCACCGCGACCAGGTGGTAGGCGGGCCGCTGACCGCCGCCGGCCACCGGCCGCTGGACGGTGTAGCCCCGCAGGCCCGGAAGCTTGGCCGCCAGGGGCGCGTGGATCTCGTCGTAGTGCCGGTCGAAGGCCGCGACGTCCTCGGGGTGGTGGTAGAGAACGATGAGCTGGAATGCCATGGTCCGCCTCCGGATCGTGATGTCCTGTCACGAAATCACACCCCGGCGGCCCCGTGGAAGCCCGCGCGGCGGCCGGGTCAGCCCGGTACGCGGGTGACCAGGATGCCGTCGTCGTCGCTGAACAGCTCGGCCCCCGGCGAGAACGTGACGCCGCCGAACGTCACCGGCACGTCCCGCTCGCCCGTGCCCGTCTTGCCGCTCTTGCGCGGGTTGGAACCCAGGGCCTTCACGCCGAGGTCGAGCTCGCGCAGCGCGGTCACGTCCCGGACGGCGCCGTGGATCACCACGCCCGCCCAGCCGGCCGCCACCGCCCCGCCCGCGATCATGTCGCCCATCAGCGCGGCGTGCAGCGAGCCGCCGCCGTCCACCACCAGGACCCGGCCCTCGCCGGGCTCCGACAGGACCGCCTTGAGCAGGGCGTTGTCCTGGTGGCAGCGCACGGTGACGATCGTGCCGTGGAAGGCGCGGCGGCCGCCGTACTGGCGCAGCTGCAGGTCGCAGGAGTCGAGCTCGTCGCCGCGCTCGTCGTACAGGTCCGCGGTGTTCATGGGGGCCCTTCCCGGCGGGGGTGTCAGCGGTCGCGTTCATGCTGCCACGCCGGGCCCGCCGGAGGCCGGCCGGGCGGGAAGCGTTTCCCACGTTTTCCCAACCGGCGGCCGCGGCCTACCCCGCCGGTCCGAGCCGATCGATGCTGTGGCGGAACGCATGCCACGCGATCGTGTACCAGGGGAGTACGCATGGGGTTACGAAGGTGGACGGCCGTCCTGGCAGCGGCGTCGCTGGCCGTGGGCGGCCTGGCCGGCACGGTGTGGACGCCGCCGCAGGCGGTCGCCGAAGCGGTGGACGCCGCCACCGCGTGGATGGTCAAACCCCTGTTCCGGCTACGGGGCACCACCGGCACCGACAACACGCTGTTCACCTCCTGGGAGACGGAGTACGACAGCGCGGTGACGAAATGGGGTTACACCCCTGAGGGTCAGGTGCTGCACGTCTCGCGCGAGGCGGTGACCGGGCTGTCGCCGGTCACCGGCCTGCGCAAGGCGGGCGGCGACCGTATCTTCACCCTCGACCAGAGCGAGCGCGACCAGGCCGTCGCGCAGGGCTACGTGAACGAGGGCGTGCGCTTCCACGCCCAGGCCGCGGCCGGGGACGGGCTGCTCCCGGTCCACCAGTTCGTCAAGGGCCCCTCCCACCGGTACGCGGTCGGCGAGGCGGAGAAGGCGCGCGCGCTGGCCGAAGGCTGGACGTACCAGAAGGTCGCCTTCTACGGACGGGGTTCGTTCAGCAAGAAGCTGCTGCTCAACGGGGAGTTCACCACGGACGCCGCGTCATGGGAGGCCGCCGGGCCGACCACGACGGCGGTGGAGAACGGCGTGCTCAAGGTCACCGTCGCCGACGGCACCACCGAACCGGGGCAGGCCCACCTGCGCCAGCTCGGGCGCACGTTGCAGGCCAAGAAGACGTACACGCTCTCCTTCGACGCCCACGCCACCGCCGCGGCGACCGTCAAGGCCGTGCTCTGCGAGGACGCCGAGACCTGCCCGGAGATCTTCGCCACGGACGTGGAGCTGCCCGACCAGCCGCAACACTTCTCCTACACCTTCGACTCCACCGCCGACACCACCACCGGGGCGCTCACCTTCCAGCTCGGCGGCCAGGGCGCGCTGACGGCCTTCCTGGACAACGTCTCGCTGACCGAGCAGAAGTGGACCGTCTCCACCGATCCCCGGCAGACCGAGGCCGAGGCGCTGGCCTCCGCCGAGGCCACGGGGCAACTGGTGGAGGTGCTGGCCGAGCGGGGCGAGACGCGCGAGGTGTACGCCACCCCCGAGGGCACGATGTACGTCAACGACCGGCTCGCCCCGATCAGGAAGAAGCAGGGCGACACGTGGGTCCCCCTGTACAACGGCCTGCGGTTCCAGGACGGGACGGTCCAGCCGTACTCCTCGCTGGTGGACCTCAGGCTGTCGGCCGGCGGGACGGGGCCGATGGCCACGCTCACCCGCTCCGGCCACACCATGTCGCTGACCTGGCCGACCACACTGCCCACGCCGAGCCTCGACGGCGACACCGCCGTGTACACCGGCGTGCTCGGGCCGGACGTGGACCTGCGCGTGCGGGCCACCGCGGACGGCTTCGCGCACACGCTGGTGGTGAAGACCCCCGCCGCCGCCCAGGACCCCCGGCTGGCCAGCCTGACCCTCGGCCTGTCCGCGCCGACGCTGACGGTGAGCACCGGCGCCGACGGCACGCAGGAGGCGGTCGACCCCGACAACGGTGCGGTGATCTTCGAGGCGCCCAAGCCCGTCATGTGGGACTCGGCGCCCGCGCCGCCCGCCGCGGGCACGGGCACCGTGGGCGAGGACGGCCCCATCGACCCGCCGACCACGCACGCCACGGACGGCACCCCCGGCGACGCGTCGAAGATCGCCACGATCGGCACCGAACTGGGCCAGGGACAGCTCACGCTGACCCCCGACCCGGCCATGCTGACCGCGGCCGACACGACGTTCCCCGTCTACATCGACCCGATGTACCGCACGCCGATGAGCTCGGCGAACCTCATGGTGGCCAGCAGCGGGTTCGAGCTCTACAACTTCACCAAGGACCAGGGCATGGGCCGATGCCCGATCGGCCTGCCCTCCAGCGGCAAGAGCTGCGGCTCCCCGCACAGGAAGCGGCTGTTCTACCGCATCCCCACCGGCTGGCTGGCCGGCAAGCAGGTCCTGTCCGCCGAGTTCCACGTACGGGAGGTGTGGGCCGCCTCCGGCAGCAAGCGGCCGGTCAACATCCACCTGGCCAAGGCGTTCGGCAAGAACTCCACCTGGAACTCCACCTCCGACAACTGGCTGCGCAAGCTGGACAGCCGCAACGTGGCCAAGGGGTGGTCGGGCTGCGCCGCCAAGTCCTGCCCGGCCGGTGACGTGCTGTTCAACGTGACCTCGGGCGTCAAGGAGGCGGCGCAGAAGGGCTGGCGGGACACCACGTTCGGCCTGCGCGCCGCCGACGAGGGCGACCAGCTCGGCTGGAAGCGGTTCGAGTCGCGCGCCTACCTGCGCGTGCACTACAACCGGCCGCCGCTGCAGCCGAAGATGAGCCAGCTGGAGATGGAGCCGGGCGGCCCGTGCAAGGGGCCGGGCGACCCGTCGGTGTTCAACTGGTCCACGCCGAAGCTGATCGCCAAGAACCTCCGCGATCCCGACACCTACAACCGCACGGCCGACAAGGTCCAGGCCGAGTTCCTGGTGTCGTGGAAGAACGCCGCCGGCCAGAACAAGGAATGGCGGTACCTCACGCCGGCCAAGAGCGCCAAGTCCGGCAAGGCGGGCAACAGCTTCATGGCGCAGGTGCCGCGCGGGCTGCTGCCGGAGAACACCGTCGTCAACTGGCAGGTCCGCGCCCAGGACAGCCGCAAGGGCAAGGGGCCGTGGAGCTCGGCCGGGGCGGCGACCGCCTGCTACTTCGTCTTCGACACCAAGGCGCCGCCGCTGCCGGTGATCACCTCGTCCGGCGCCGACGGGTACGCCGCGGAGGACCCCCTCGACCCGGCGCAGACGCCGCAGGACGGCATGGGCCGCTACGGCCGGTTCGTCATCACCTTCGACCCGTCGGTGACCGAGTGGGCGTACGCGGTCAACGACGACCCCACCCAGTTCCGCAAGAGGACCGCGGGCAGCGCCACCGAGACGGTGCAGATCCTGCCCAAGGTCGTCGGCAGCAACAGCCTCTACGTCCGCGTCAAGGACCAGGCGGGCAACTACTCCAAGGGGTCGGCCGTCTACCGGTTCCGGGTCGCGCCCGGCCGCGGGCCGAAGGCCCACTGGAAGCTCAACGACCCGGCCGGCGCCACCACCCTGGCGGAGACCGGCGGCCGCTACCCGGCCCGTACCGCGGGCACGCCGCAGCTCGGCGTGGCCGGTTCCCGCGGCACGGCGATGGCTGGCAACGGCACCAACGCCTACGCCCGCACCGACGCCGCGGTGCTCGACACCACCAAGAGCTTCACGGTGACGGCATGGGCGAAGCTGCCGGACGTCCTGCCCTCGTCCTACGCCACCGTGCTGGCCCAGGACGGCGCCAACGTGTCCGGCTTCTGCCTGCGCTACGACGCGCCGAACCGCAAATGGGTGTTCTGGCGCATGAACGCCGACTCGACCTCGGCGGCCTCGGCCAGCGCGTGGTCGGCGAAACAGGCCAGACCCGGCGAGTGGACGCACCTGATGGGCGTCTTCGACTCGGTGGCCAAGAAGGTGCGCATCTACGTCAACGGCGAGCCCGGCACCGAGATGGACTACACCGCCGCCTGGGCGGCCAACGGCCCGCTCACCATCGGCCGGGTCCTGTGGGGCGCCCAGCCGCTCGACCACTTCCCGGGCAAGATCGACGACGTCCGCGTCCACGACCGGATCGTCAGCGTCGAGGAGGCGGCGGCGCTGTCCAAGGAGATGCTGACGGTGACGCACAAGTGGCACCTCAACAACGTCCCCGACGACAGCGGCGAGGCGCCCAGAACCCCCGTCAAGCTGTACGGCGCGGCCCGCTTCGTGGCCAAGACCCCCATGAGCAACAGCGTCGTGCCGGGCTCCCTGCGCCTGCCGGGCGCGTCCGGCGACTACGCGGCCGTCGAGTCGGCCGTGCTGGATCCGCGGGAGAGCTTCACCCTCTCGGCCTGGGTGGAGACCAGCGGCCAGGCGCGCAAGGCGATGACCCTGCTGAACCTGCCCATGGCCACCGGCAGCGCGCTGACGGTGAAGTTCGACCCCGCCCGCGGCGACCCGGACATGGGCGAGACCGGCCGGTACGTCGTGGAGATCCCCGGCGGCACCGTCGTGGAACACCCCGCCTTCCACACCGGGTTCGGCGACTGGGACCACCTGGCGATCGTCTACCGGGCCCGGGAGAAGACGCTGGAGTTCTGGGTGAACGGCACCCTCGAAGCGGCGCCGGAGGCCGAGGTCAAGTCCTACCGCAACGACGTCACCCTGACGGGCCCCATCACCTCGGCCCAGCTCGGCCGCGGCGGGACGGGTCTGAACTGGTCGGGCCACGTCGACGACGTGTGGGTGCTGCGCGGCCCCGCGGACGGGAGCCTGATCGACCTGTTGTCCCTGTGGTCGGAGATGACGACCGTCTCCGAAGACGCGCTCAACGACAACACCCCCGACTGACCCCGGTGCGGGGGCGCCGCGCCGGCGCCCCCGCCGTCCCTCCTGCCGCTTCCGCTCTCTTCCCTGGGAGGTACGGCATGCGCGTCCATGCCGCACGCCGACGTCGCTCTTCCTGGTCCCGGCTGCTCCGCGCGGCCCTCACGTTGCTGCTCACGGCCGGCCTGATGGTCGTGCCCGCGACGCTCCCCTCCGCGAGCGCCGCCGCCGAGCGGGATCGGCCCAAACCCGTCGACCGGGAACGGGTCGTGCCCGGCCGGCCCGCCGCGGTGAAACCACGGATCACCGAGCCGAAGGCCCCCGACCCCGTGGCCGCCTGGCCCGCGCCCGGCACGGTCGAGGTGGACCTGGCGGCCGCCCCGGCGTCCGCCGCCGCCCGCAAGGCGGGCACGCTGTCCGCGACGGCGGCCGACGCCGCCTCCGCCGCCGGGCGGGTGCGGATCCAGACCCACGACCGCGCGGCCTCGCAGCGCGCGGGCGTCGGCGGCCCGGTCTTCACCGCGGCCCGCACGTCGGGACCGCCGGGCAAGGTCACGATGAAGGTGGACTACGCCCCCTTCGCCGAAGCCTACGGAGGCGGCTTCGGTTCCCGGATGCGCCTGGCGGCCCTGCCCGCATGTGCCCTGACCAGCCCGGACAAGGCCGAGTGCCGCCAGGCCGTGCCGCTGAAGGGCCGCAACGACACCGCGACCAGGACGCTCAGCGCCGACGTCGACCTGGCCGCCGAGCCGATGGTGCTGGCTGTGACCTCCGGGACTTCGGGGGACAAGGGCGACTTCGGCGTCACCTCGCTGTCGCCGTCGGCGACCTGGCAGGTCAGCCCGCAGACGGGCGACTTCACCTGGTCCTACCCGCTGCGGGTGCCGCCGGTGCCGGGCGGGCTGGTGCCGAACCTGGTGGTCAACTACTCCGCGGCCGCCATCGACGGGCGCACCGCGACCACCAACAACCAGGCGTCCTGGCTCGGCGACGGCTTCGAGCTGTCGCCCGGGTACATCGAGCGCAAGTACAAGTCCTGCAAGGACGACGGCGTCCCCAAGGACCCGACCTACCAGGTCGAGCCGATGGACCAGTGCTGGGCCTACGACAACGCCACGCTCGCCCTCGGCGGATCGGGCGGCGAGCTCGTCCCGACCGGCCCCGACACCTGGGTCCTGGCCAGGGACGACGGCACCCGGGTCCAGCGCCTCACCGGCACCGCCGCCGACACCGCCAACGGCGACGACGACAACGAGTACTGGCGCGTGACCACCGCCGACGGCACCCAGTACTACTTCGGCAAGAACCGCCTGCCGGGCTGGACCGCCGGCAAACCCCAGACCAACTCCGCCTGGGACGTCCCGGTGTTCGGCGACGACGCCGGCGAACCCTGCCACAAGGACGCCTTCAAGGACTCCTGGTGCCGTCAGACCTGGCGGTGGAACCTCGACCACATCGAGGACACCCATGGCAACGCGGTGACCTTCTACTACACCAAGGAGCAGAACCGCTACGGCCGCAACCTGCGCGCCGCCGACGAGACCGCCTACGACCGCGGCGGCTACCTGACCTCCATCCAGTACGGCCTGCGCACCGGCGACCTGTTCCCGGCCACGCCGCCCGCGCGGGTCGACTTCACCAACGCCGAGCGCTGCCTGCTGACCGCGGCCGAGTGCGCCGACATCTCCGCCCATCCGGCCCGCTGGCCGGACGTGCCCTGGGACATGAACTGCGACGAGGGCACCGAGTGCAAGGACGGCAAGGGGACGGCCTCGCCGAGCTTCTGGACCCGCAAGCGCCTGACGAAGGTCACCACCAAGGTCGTCGACGCGGCCGGCACCGGCCACCGCGACGTGGACTCCTGGGAGTTCAAGCACCTGTGGGGCATCGCCGACGTGGACCGGCAGCTCAAGCTCACCGACATCGTCCACACCGGGCACGCCGGTGCGGCGCCGGTCACCATGCCGCCGGTGAGCTTCGTCTACCAGCAGCTGGCCAACCGGGTGGACAAGCTCGGCGACGACGTCGGCCCGTTCGTCAAGGAGCGGGTGGCCTCGATCCAGAACGAGACCGGCGGCAAGCTCGACGTCACCTACTCGGGGATGGACTGCAGCCCCTCCGACCTGCCGCAACCGGCGAGCAACCGGCGGCTGTGCTTCCCGACGTTCTGGCAGAACTCCAACGGCGGCGCCGACCCGAGCCTGGACTGGTTCCACAAGTACGTCGTCCGCGAGCTGATCCAGACCGACCTGACCGGCGGCGGCCCGGACATGGTCACCCGCTACGACTACAGCATCGGCAAGCCCGCCTGGCACTACGCCGACGACGACGGCATCACGCCGGAGAAGTTCAAGACGTGGTCGAACTGGCGCGGCTTCGACAAGGTCCGGGTGATCGGCGGGGCCACCAGCGCGGCCGGCGGCGGCACGCCGTCCCAGACCGACTACTGGTACTTCCAGGGCATGAACGGCGACCGCGCGGCGGTCTCCGGCGGTGCCAAGGCCGTCACCGTGGACGACGGCGAGGGCGGCACGTACACCGACCACGAGTCCCTGCACGGCACGACCCTGCGCACCGTGACCTACGACAAGGCCGGCGGCGTGCCGGTGAGCAAGTCGATCAGCACGCCGTGGTACCACCAGACGGCCTCCAGGTCCCGGCCGTGGGGCACGATCACCGCCAACCTGACCGGCACCAGGTCCACCCGCACCTTCGGCCTGGTCGGCCTGTCCTGGCAGCAGACCCGCTCGACCGTGACCGAGTTCGACCTGACCACCGGCGCCGCGCTGGCCACCGACGACGAGGGCGAGGTGGGCGTCGCCGGCGACGAGGAGTGCACCAGGACCGAGCTGACCGCCGACGGGGCGCGGGTGCTGCGCCTGCCGGCCCGGGTGACCACGGTGGCCCGTCGCTGCACCGACACCCCGAACCTGCTCACCGACCTGGTCGCCGACGCGCGCACCTACTACGACGACAAGGCGTTCAAGGCCGCGCCCGTGCACGGGGACGTGACCAGGACCGAACGCGGGAACGCCGCCTCGGCGACCGCGGTCACCGGCTACCAGGTGATGGCCCGGTCGACCTACGACGAGCTGGGACGCCCCAAGACCGTCGCCGACGCCGCCGGGCTGACCACCTCCACCGACTACACCGAGACGCACGGCGTCACCACACAGGTGGTCACCACCACCCCGCGGGCCCGCGCCGACGACCCCGACTCGGCCATGGTCACGACCCGGGTGCTCGACCCGGCGTGGGGCCTGGCGACGCGCGAGACCAGCGCGGCCGGCAAGGTGACCATCGCGCAACGGGACGCGCTGGGCCGCACCGCGAAGGTCTGGGGGCCGGGCCGCACGACGAGTATGACGCCCGACAACGAGTACCAGTACCTGGTCAACGCCGGCGCGATCGTGGCCGTGGGCGCGAAGACGCTGACCAGCGAAGGCGGCCAGCAGACGTCGTACACGCTGTTCGACGGGTGGCTGCGGCCCAGGCAGTCGCAGGCGCCCGGCAAGAACGGCGACACAAAGGGCCGGATCGTCTCCGACAGCGTCTACAACGGGGCCGGCCAGGTGCACTACACCTTCGCGCCCTACTACGCCGACGGCGACCCCGAGCCCAAGCGGTTCGGGGTGGCCACCGTGGGCGCGGTGGAGTCGCAGCTGTGGAACACCTACGACGGCCGCGGCCGGCTGCTGTCCGAACGGCTGCTGTCCGGCAACAGCGACGGCGACGTCAACGAGCTGTGGAACACCCGCTACGAGTACGGCGGCGACTGGACCAAGGTCGTCCCCCCGTCCGGCGGTACCCCGGTCACCACCTACACCGACGTGCACGGGCGTACCCGTGAGATCCAGCAGCAGACGGCCTCCGGGCCGGTCGTCACCAAGTTCGCCTACAACCACCGCGGCCAGCAGGAGTCGGTGACCGGCCCCGGCAACCAGGTCTGGTCCTACAGCTACGACCTGCTCGGCCGCCTGGTGCAGTCGAACGACCCCGACCGCGGCGTCGAGAAGACCGCCTACGACAACCTCGACCGGCCGGTCCTGATGACCGACGCCCGCAACCAGAAGATCGGCATCGAGTACGACGGGCTCGACCGCATGGTCGCCAAGTACGACGCCACCACGTCGTCGCCCGGCACCAAGGTCGCCGAGTGGGTGTACGACACCGTCCGCAAGGGCCAGCTCACCAGCTCCACCCGCATCGTCGGCAACGACCGGTACACCACGCAGGTGGAGGCGTACGACAACCTGGACCGCCCGCAGCGCAGCAGAGTGGTCCTGCCCGCCGTCGAGGGCGGCCTGGCGCCCGCCCAGGGGTACGTCTTCGACACCAGCTACAACCTCGACGGCAGCGTCGCCGCGAGCAGCAGCCCCGCCGTCGGCGGGCTGCCCGCCGAGAACATCGCCTACACCTACGACGACCTCGGCCGCCTGGTCTCCACCAAGTCCCAGCTGTCGACGTACCTCGTCGGCACCGACTACACCAAGACCGGCCGGGTCATCGGCCTGCGCATGCAGTCCGGCGGCGACGGCAAGCAGATCGACCAGACCTTCGACTACGAGTTCGGCACCGGCCGCCTGGCCAAGGCCACCACCTGGCACTTCGGCATGGCCGGCACCGACCGCAGCACCCAGTACGCCTACCAGCCCGCCGGGAACATCACCCAGATCAAGGACACCTCCCGCGACGGCGTCGACAACCAGTGCTTCCGCTACGACGAGCTGTCCCGCCTGTCGGAGGCCTGGACCCAGGACGGCGACGCAACCTGCGCCGCCACCGGCGCGACCGCCACCGTCGGCGGCCCGGCCCCCTACCGCGCCGCCTACACCTACGACGACACGGGCAACCGCCGCAGCGAGTCCCTCTACGGTGCCGGCCCGGCGGGCGGCGTCCAGCAGTCGGACCGCACCTACGTCTACGACCCGGCCAAGGCCCACCGCCTCACCACGGTCCCCGGCGCCGCCTCCTTCGCCTACGACGCCTCCGGCAACACCGTCGAGCGCCGCACCCAGGCGAGCAACCAGACGCTGACCTGGGACGCCGAAGGCGAGCTCGTCAAGGTCAACGACGACAAGAAGGGCGAGACCCGCTTCCTCTACACCGCCGACGGCGAGCGGCTCATCCGGCGCGACAAGGACGGCACCACCCTGTACCTGCCCGGTCTGGAGGTGCACCTGGTCAAGGGGGCCACCAGCCCCACGGCCAGCCGCTACGTCGGCAACGCCATGCGGACCACCACCGGGGTCACCTACGTCCTCGGCGACCACCACGGCACCGCCGAACTGGCCATCAACGCCGAGACCGGCGCCCTCAGCCAGCGCCGCTACACCCCCTTCGGCGCCCTGCGCGGCAGCCAGGGCGCCTGGCCCCAGGACCACCAGCGCGGATTCGTCGGCGGCATCAACGACGCCGGCACCGACCTGACCACGCTCGGCGCCCGCAGCTACGACCCGCTCACCGGCCGCTTCATCTCCGTCGACCCCCTCATCCAGATGGGCGACTCCCAGCAGATGAACGGCTACAACTACGCCAACAACAATCCCCCCACGCTCGCCGACCCGACGGGCAAGAAACCCTGCTGCACCGGCGTCGGCTGCTTCCACTCCATCGCACCTCCCTGCGCGCCGGGCGAGGACCACGACAACCCGGACTGCGAAGGCCCCTGCGATCGGGACGGCGCCAGAAAACGCCTCAACAACGCCCGCGACTCGCAACAGAACGAGCGGCAGCAACAGCAGCAGATCGCCAAGCGGAACGCGGTGCTGGAAGCCTTGAAGGCCGCAGGCATCGGATTCATCAAAGATTTCCTGAAAATAGATGACATAAAAGGCTGTTTAGGTGGCAGCGTCGGCAGTTGCGTCAGCCTGATCCTGGAATTCGTGCCGGCCAAGAAGATCGGCGGCCTGATCTGGAAACTGGCCACCAGGGTCCGGATGGGCATCAAGATCTACAAAAAGGTCCAGGGCGCCATCAAGGCGGCCCGCCGCGCCATCGAGGCCATCGACGCCAAGATCGACGACATCAACAAGAAGATCGCCGCCCTGGACGGCCTGATAGCCCGCGCGGGCAAACGCAGCAAGAATCCGTCAGCGACACGTGGCCCGGGTGACTCCTGCGGTGGTCCCAACAGCTTCGCTCCCGACACCAAGGTCCTGCTCGCCGACGGCTCCAGCAAGCCCATCGAGCGGCTGAAACCTGGCGACAGAGTTCTGGCCACCGACCCTCAGACCGGAACCACCGAACCCAAGGCCATCCTCGCCGCCATCGTGGGTCAAGGCTCCAAGAACCTCGTCGGCATCACGGTGGACACGGATGGCGCTTCTGGAAAAGCCACCGGCGACATCATCGCCACCGACGGCCATCCCTTCTGGGTGGAGAGCGAGAACGCCTGGCGGGACGCCAAGGACCTACGTCCGGGCCAGCTTCTGCGGACTGCCGCCGGCACCCACGTCCAGATCGCCGCAGTCAAGCGCTGGACCGCTCAGGCCCGCGTCCACAATCTCACCGTCGCCGGGATTCACACCTATTACGTGCTCGCCGACGCGACACCGGTCCTCGTTCACAACTGTGACCTGCGGATCATCACGTCCGACCAGGACATCAGGCACAACCGCACCTCCGTCGCGATCGCAGAAGAGGGATACGGATTCAGCGGAGTGTACGATCCTGACTCGGGTCTCCTGGTGGCACGGCTCAGCAGCGGACCGCATGCCCTGGTTGACCGCTACGGAGGGCATGGCGATACCAATGACACATATTTCGGTGGTTCCGGGAATACCGTCGGCTTCGTGGCGCTGGTGAGAAACGGCGGCCTCGAAGTCAAGTGGAACTCGGTCAGCGTCAACTACACGAACTTCGGAGACAGGGCTGCGCCGATGGCACACCGCCAGCCGATTCTGGATACCCTGCGACGGATCACCGGCCTCGATGTTTCGGGATGACCTGACGATCGGCGGCCTGCTCGTTCCGCCCGCCCTGACCTCGTTGATCTGGGCGGGCGGGTGGGTCCCGCCGCGGAGGCGGCAGACTCTTCTGGAGGTCTTCGGTGACGAGCCCGAACAACCGTCCTTCTACGACCTTCCGGATCTGTCCCGCCAGAACGCCTCCTGGCAGCGACGCGATGTGGAGGAGGTGTTCGGCGTCCCGATCGAAGGAGAAAGTCTCGGAATCGAACCGTCGCTCTCGATACTGATCGCGGATCTGGGTATCGACATGCCGATCGCCCTGGACTACCGCGACACGGCTGGACCTCCGCCGGTGCTCTACCTGACGTTTTCCCCGGAGGCGAGGTGGATCAAGGTGGCATCCAGCATCGAGGCTCTCATCGGCGTTCTTTACGCCGACGAGAAGTGATTCCCGGACGACAGGATCCTGCATTGATGTCATTGTCGCATTCCTGTGGCCGAAGGGGCGGGCAATACCTCCGTGACGGAATGCGACTTACCGTATCGGCGGGAAGGGTATTCATATCGTTCCCGTATCGCTCAGGCGTCGGACTCGCCAAGGTTTTTTCGTGGAACAGCTTGGTTGGTCTCGGTTGAATATCGGTTGACGGTGGGCTTCGACAGTCGGTCAATCATGGGGAGGTGATCAATTCACCGAACGACGGCGTCGGGGTGCTGGGGGCGGTCGAGTTTTGGTGGGCGGGGGCGCCGGTGGTGTTGCGCAGGCGGCAGCAGCGGCTGTTGCTCGGCGTGCTGGCTCTGTCGGCCGGCCGGGTCGTCCCGCTCCAGCGCCTGGCCGAGGTGCTCTGGCCTGAGGGGGCGCCGCAGGGCGCGCGCAGGCAGGTCCAGGTGCTCGTCTCCCGGCTGCGCGGCCTGCTCGCGGACGCCGCCGGGACCGACGTGGAGGTGTTCGCCACCGGCTCCGGCTACGGGCTGCGCATCGACCCCATGGCCGTGGACGCTCACCGGTTCGCCGTGCTGAGGGAGCGGGCCGGGGGCAGTGACGATGACGAGGAGAAGGCCGGGCTGCTGCGGCAGGCGCTGGAGTTGTGGCGTGGCCCGGTGCTCGACGAGGCGGCCGTCGGGGCCGCTCGCGACACACTCTGCGTCCGGCTGGAGGAGGCTCGGCGCGAGGCGATCGAGGAGCACGCCGAGGCGTCGTTGCGGCTCGGCCGGCACCGGCAGGTCCTCGGCGCGCTGGCCGAGGAGGTGGCGACCGCCCCCACCCGTGAACGGCTGGTGGGCCTGCTGATGCTCGCGCTCTACCGCTCCGGCCGCATCGCCGAGGCCCTCGACGCCTTCGAACGGTCACGCGCCCACCTGAACGACGAGCTGGGGCTCGATCCCGGCCCCGCCCTGGTACGGCTGCGCCTGGACATCCTGCGCGGCGACCCCCGCCTCGGCGGCCGGTCAGGGCAGGGCGGCGTCGGCGGCCCCGAGGCCGTCAGGCGGTCCGGCGACCTGGAGGGGGAGGGGCTGGTGATGCTCGGCCTGGGCCGGATCCGCTTCGCCCAGGACCGCTTCGCCGAGTCCGTCGCCGCCTACGAGGAGGCCCGGCGGGCCTTCCAGCGGCTCGGCGACCGGCGGCACCTGGCGGCCGCCCTGTCCGGGCTGGGCACCGTACGGGCCGAGGGCGGCTGGTTCGCCGAGGGGGAGACCGACCTGCTGGAGGCGGCCTCGCTCTGCTCCGCCCTCGGTGACCAGGCCGGGCACGCGCACGCCATCTACATGCTGGGCTTCGTGGAACGCGAACGCGGCGACGACGAGCTGGCGCTGTGGCTGCTCGGCCGGGCGCTGCAGACGTACCAGAAGATCGGTGACCTGCGTTGTCAGGCTCTGCTCCAGCGCAGCATCGGCCTGGTGCACCGGGCGAGGGGCGAGTACGGGCACGCCGCGACGAGGACGCGCGAGTCCCGCCGTCTGTTCGCCGCCCTGTCCGACCCGCACGGGACGGCCTACGCCGACCAGTCCCTGGCCAAGATCCGGATCCGCGTGGGCGACCTGCCGCAGGCCGAGCGGGCGCTCCAGGCGAGCCTGCGCGTCTTCACCCGCCAGGACGACCGCTTCGGCCGCGCGCTCGGCCTGCGGACGCTCGGCGAGCTGCGCCTGGAGCAGGACGCGACGGCCGAGTCCAGGGCCGCGCTGTCCGCCTCCCTCGACCTGTGGGACACGCTGGAGCTGCCGCTGTGGCGCGCCCGCACGCTCTCCGTCCTGGCCCGCCTGGAGTCGCGCAACGGCGAGGCCGCGCACGCCGGCGCCGCCCGCCAGGAGTCGACCGCCATCTTCAGCCGGATCGGCAGCCGCGAGGGCCGCTGACGTCCTCGGCATACCTGGCATACCGGGCGGAAGGGCGCTGACGTCGCTGGCAAACGGGTGGCAACAGGGGGCGCTTACATTGCGCGGGCATCTTCGTCCCGCGCCGAAGGAGAGCCTCATGAGGCGATCAGCCACCGTCACGGCGACCATCCACCGCGTGCTCGTCCTGACGGCGATCCTGCTCTCCTCGCTCGCCGTCGCGACCGGCTCGCCGGCCGCCGCGGCCGGGCAGCGGACGGAGGCGGGGCAGGGGGCGGACGCGGTGCCGTGGGTGGAGCCCGGACTGGCACGCAAGCTCGACGCCGGAGGCAGGCTCCGGGTCAACGTCATGACCAGGGACCGCGACGAGCTGGCCGCCGTCTCCGGCTCCGGCGCAGGCCAGGTGCTCCAGACGCTGTCCCGCCTGCCCATGGTCACCCTGCGGACCGACCGGGCGGGCCTCCAGCGGCTCGCCGCCAGGCCGGGCGTGCTCAGCGTGTCCGAGGACCGGCCGGTGCCGCCGGCCCTCGGGCAGAGCGTCCCGCTGATCGGCGGCGACCGCACCAGGGCGGCCGGGCTGACCGGCGCGGGCACCGCCGTGGCCGTGCTGGACACCGGCGTCGCCACCGGCCACCCCTTCCTCGGTGGCCGCGTCGTGGCCGAGGCGTGCTTCTCGCCCGCCGACCCGGACTACTCCGCCACCAGCCTGTGCCCCGACGGAACCCCCGAGCAGGACGGCCCCGGCTCGGCCGACTCCGAGCGCGGCGGCTGCTCCGACGAGTTGCTGGACTGCTCCCACGGGACGCACGTGGCCGGGATCATCGCCGGTGACGGCGAAGGGATCGACGGCGACGGCGGGAGCGGCGTCGCGCCGGGCGCCGACCTCGTGGCCATCCAGGTCTTCAGCCGCTTCGACTCCGACGTCCATTGCCGCTCCCTCGGCACGCCGTGCCTGCTCAGCTTCGGCAGTGCCCAGGTGGCCGCGCTGGAGAAGGTCCAGGCGCTGAAGGCGACACTGCCCATCGTGGCGGTCAACATGAGTCTGGGCGGCGGCACGTACACCGCGCCCTGCGAAACCGACGAGCGCAAGGCTCTCATCGACGCCCTGCTGGCGGCCGGGGTCGCCACCGTCGTGGCGGCCGGCAACGACGCCTCCCCGAACGCGGTGGCCGCCCCCGCCTGCGTCTCGTCGGCCGTCGCCGTGGGCAGCACCACCGACGCCGACGTCCTGTCCTCCTTCAGCAACCGCGGCCCGCTGCTGGATCTGCTGGCACCCGGCAGCGACATCGTCTCCTCCGTGCCCGGCGACCGCTGGGCGTCCATGAGCGGCACGTCGATGGCCGCGCCGCACGTCGCCGGGGCGCTCGCGGTGCTGAGCCAGGCGTTCCCCGGGGTCGGGCCCGCGGCTCTGGAGGCCAAGCTCAAGGAGACCGGGCGCGCGATCGCCTACACCGGCGCCACCACGCCCCGCATCCAGCTCGACGCCGCCGCCCAGGGCGCGACGCCCCGGCCGGGGCCCGACCAGTACTTCCACTCGCGGGGCAGGATCCTGGACAACGTCCGGATCAGCGCCAACTCCACCATGGCCGTGCAGGTGGCGGGCGTGGCCGGGCTGCCCGCGCAGGGCGTGCGGTCCGTCGCGCTCAACGTCAGCGCCAAGGGCGACTTCTTCAACACCGGGACGATCACCGTGCACGCCTCCGACGAGCAGGAACCGGACGGCAAGGTGCTCGCCTACGACACCTCCCGCTACGCCTCCACCATGATCATCGCCAGGGTCGGCGCCGACGGGAAGGTCAAGGTGGTCAACCGCGGGACGGGCCCCGTCAAGGTGACGCTCGACGCGCATGGCCACACTCTCGACAAGGCGGCCGCCGCCGTGGGCGGCACCTACTTCCCCGTCACGCCCGCCCGGGTGGCCGACCACACGGTCATCCCCGCGCTGGGCAACCACGAGCTGTCCGTCGCGGGCATGAACGGCCTGCCCGCCACTGGGGTCGCCCAGGTCGCCCTCACCGTGGTCCTGAAGAGCCCGTCGACCGGCACCGTACGGATGTACGCCGCCGGGGACGCCTACCCCGTGGACGCCAACATCGACTACCCGGCGAACCTCACCACGCAGTTCCACACGATCGTCAAACCGGGCCAGGACGGCAAGATCAACGTGCACAACCTCGGCTACGACAACGCCGAGATCTCCGTGGACGTCACCGGCTACTTCTCCAGCGAGCGGCGCGGCGCGCTGGTCAAGGCCGTCCGCCCCACGTCGGCGGGACGGGCCCTGGCGATCCCCGCGGGCGGCACCAAGACCGTGCGCTTCACCGGCCTGCCCGCCTCCGGCGTCACCGCGGTCGCGCTGACCGTGGCCGCGCGGGGCTCGGCCGCCGGGACCGTCTCGGTGCTGCCGCAGAGCGGGCCCTCGACCGCCCGCGTCGTCTGCTACCCGGCGGGCAAGGACGCCGTCGGGTCCACCATCGCCGCCGTCCGCGCCGACGGGTCGGTGGTGCTGAAGAACGAGGGCGCCGGGCAGGTGAGCGTCGACGTCGACCTGTACGCCTACTTCGCGAACGCCTGACCTTGGTCACCGGCGCCTGGAACGTCCTGCGAACCCCGGAAAAGGAGGCGGGCGAATGAGCCCCGCGGTGGTGAACGGCATCCACGCCCGGATGCTCGCGGCCGAACTCAGCCTGCTCAAGGCCGCCTCCGGTCTCGGACTGGTGCAGCTGGCCGGGCACACGCACTGCAGCAAGTCCTCGCTCCAGCGCTACCTCAGCGGCAAGCTGCTGCCGCCCCGCCAGGCCGTCGAGGCCATCAGCAAGGCGTGCTGCGGCGACACCGCGCGCCTGGTGGCGCTGTGGGAGCTGGCCGTGGCCGGCCCTCCCGAACGGCCGCGTCCGGCGCAGCTCCCGCACGACGTGCCGGGCTTCACCGGCCGCTGCGCCGAGCTCGCCCGCCTGGCGGACCTGATGCCGGACTCCGGCAACGCCATCGCGATCGCGGTGATCGACGGCGTCGCCGGCGTCGGCAAGAGCGCGCTCGCCGTGCACTTCGCGCACCGCGTGGCCGGCCGGTTCCCGGACGGCCAGCTCCACCTCGACCTGCGCGGCTCCGACGCGGAACGGGGGCCGCTGCCGCCCGCCGAGGCGCTGGCCCAGCTCGTCCGGGCCCTCGCCCCGGACCTGCGGCGCCTGCCCGGCGACGTGGGGGAGCGGGCGGCCCTGTTCCGCAGCCTGATCGGCGGCCGGCGCATGCTCGTCCTGCTGGACGACGCCGTCTCCACGGATCAGGTCCGCGCGCTGCTGCCCGGCAACCCCGGGTGCCTGGTGCTGGTGACCAGCCGCCACCGGCTGGGCGGGCTGGTCGCCCGGGACGGCGCCCACCACCTCGCCCTGGGCGCCCTGACCGCCGCCGAGTCCGCCGATCTGCTGGCCGCCGCCGCCGGCGCGGAACGCATCGCCGCCGAGCCCGGGGCCGTCGCCGGCATGACGCGGTTGTGCGGATATCTTCCGCTGGCGCTGCGCATCGTGGCCGAGCACCTGGTGGTGAACCCGTCGCTCACCATGGCCGACCTCGTCGGTGACCTCGTCGGCGACTTCGCCGGTGACCTCGCCGCCGAACAGCGAGCCCCGGACCGGCCCGTCGCCGTACGGGCGGTGTTCCCCAGGTCCTACCGCGCCCTGCCGCCGCCGGCCGCGCGGGCGTTCCGGCTGCTGGGCAGGCAGGGGTGCCTGGACCGCCGCTGACCAGCCGCCGGGTACCGTCGGGGGCCACGGTGCCGCGCCCGGTCAGCGGGCGTTTCCCGCGCGCAGCCAGGAGACGTAGTCGGCGATCCCGGAGCCGGTGTCGTAGGCGGGCTCGAAGCCGGTGTCCTCGCGCAGCCGGGTGACGTCGAGGCACAGGTCGCGGCCGGGGCCGGCGGGGTCGCGGCCCTCCCGCAGCTCGACGTCCGCGCCGGGCACGGCCCGCCGGATCGCCGCGGCGACCTCGCCGTTGGTGGTCATCCGGCCGGCGGCGACGTTGTACGTGCGGTGGCGCAGCCGCTCGGCCGTCTGCAGCAGGGCGATGGCCCGGCCGCAGTCCTTGACGTAGCACAGGTCGCCGCCGTCCCCGGCGTGCGCGCCCCACGCGGGGGGCGTCAGGTCCGGCGCGGCCCTCTGCACGGCGGCGTGCACGAGCTGCGGCAGGAGGAAGAACGGCGAACGCGCGTGGCCGAGCGGCCCCCAGATCGCGCCGATGCGGAGGTTGACCACCTCCAGCCCGGCGGTCTCGGCCAGATGACCGGCCATCAGCTCGCCGATCTTCTTGAACGTCGGGATCGGGTGGCCGGCCGACATCGTCAGCGGCAGGTCCTCGGCCAGCGGGCTCGGGGCCTCGACGCCGCCGTAGACGCCGATGGTGCTGGCCAGGCCGAGCCGGGACACCTGCCATTCGGTGGCGGCGTGGAAGACGTTGAGCAGGCTCGCGACGGACTTCTCGACCCCCTCGACCGGCTCGTGCGCGCCGACCGGCCAGGGCATCGAGCCCGCCAGGTGCACGATTCCGGTGATCTTGTGCCGGTCGCCCAGGGCGAGCAGCGCCGCCCGGTCGGTGAGGTCGGCCCGCTCGACGACGAGCCGCCCCTCGGCCTCCCCGGCCAGCGGCGCGGGCACCTCGGGGGCCCTGCGCTGGACGAGCACGACGGATTCGCCGAGGTCGAGCAGCGCTCGCGCGGTGTGCGTGCCGATGAAGCCGAGCCCGCCCGTGATGAGGATCATTGCCCCAACTCCTTTTCATCAGTACTACTGATCGTCAGTAGCGCTGATGATTACCGTAATACGAGGAGCCGGCTGCTGTCCAACGGGCGCAGGACGGGTCCCGCGCCGAACGGCGAGGTGAGCCCGCGGGCGGCGGATCCTGATTCATCCCGCTAAAGTTCATGATTCGGTACCGCTGCTGTCCCAGGAGTCACCGCCTCATGCCGAACGCCGAGCCCTTACGTCCTGGAGATCCCACGTCCTTGGGGGCCCACCGGATCACCGGATGGCTGGCCTCCGGCGGGCAGGGGGTCGTCTACCTCGGCCAGGGGCCGAACGGGCGGCCCGTGGCCGTCAAGGTCCTGCACGGGATCGTGGCCGGTGAGCGGTTCGCCGCCCTGACGGAGGCGGCCCGCCGGGTGGACTCGCCGGGCGTCGCGCGGGTGCTCGACGCGGCCTGGGGGCGGCTGTCGTACATCGTGAGCGAGTACGTGGAGGGGCCGTCGCTGGCCGAGGTGGGCCGGCTCGGCGGCGGGAACCTGCGGCACCTGGCGGTCGGCACGGCCACGGGGCTGGCCGCGCTGCACCGGGCGGGGCTCACGCACGGCGACCTCAAGCCGTCCAGCGTGCTGCTCGGCCGGGACGGCGCACGCCTGGTCGGCTTCGGCACCGCGGGAACCGGCCCGGGCTCCGGCCGCGCCGGCGCGGGCACCGGGCCAGGGCACGGCTCCGACGGCGGCGCGGTGGCGTACATGGCGCCGGAGCAACTGGACGGGCGCACGGCGAGCGCAACGTCGGGGGCGGC
>NZ_JBSFGJ010000120.1:0-22890 GCF_053596515.1 Nonomuraea sp. NPDC001684 | reverse complement strand
GAGGCGTGTAGGTCTGGCCCATCGCGACCGCCGTGGTCGTGCCTGTCCCGGTGCCCTTGAGCTGGGCGGGATTCCCTCCGGTCACCGCGAGGTCGCCGCCGCCGGTGGTGACGGTCTCACCGGCGGTCAGGGCCTTCGTCACCGGGATCGCCGGGAACGTCCAGTCGATCGTCGTCGACTTGGCCGGTTCCACCGACGCCGGGGGCGTGATCGTCACGATCACGGGACCAGCCTGCAGGGCGCCACCCGTGCAGTTGTAGGTGATCTTCAGGGGGTCCACCATCGCCGCTTCGGCGGGGGAGGACAGGCCGACCAGTGAGCCGACGGAGACGGCGAGTGTGCCCATCAATCCCAAGGCGGAGGTCTTGTGGGCGAGGCGGCGCCACGCCTGGGACGTAAGCACGGGTCCATCTCCGTTTCAGCGCAGTGTCAACAGTCGTGCCAGAATTCCAGCCGATGGTCACGGTTCGGTTGAGATCCTACGAACTGTCCCTGTCAACTTCCCGTAAAACCCAAAATTCGCCCCAAAAACCCCATCAGCCCTTCTTCTTCGACAACGTCGCGTACACCACGATGTTGTCCGTGTAGCTGTGCGCCTCCTTGTTGAAGACGCCGCCACACGTGATCAGCCGGAGCTGCGAGTCCTTGGTGTTCCCGTACACCCGGGACGTCGGGAACGCCGACTTGCTGACCTGCTCGATCCCGCTCACCGTGAACCGGGTGACCTTCCCGTCCGACCGGTACACGTAGATCTGGTCGCCCTTGGCCAGCTCGCGCAGACGGTCGAAGACGGCGGGGCCCTTGCGGGTGCTGACGTGGCCGTTGATGATCGCGGGCCCGAGCTCGCCGGGCACCGGCGAGAAGCGGTACCAGCCGGTCTGGTTGGGCCGGGTCAGCGGTGGAGTGCCCAGGTTGCCCTTGATGTCCACGGTGACGCCGCCGATGGGGGCGTTCACCTTGATCTTGGGGATCTTGATCCGGCTGGGCTTCGCCTTGGCCTTGGCGGCCTTCGTCCTGGCCTTGGGGATCGGCGGCACGGTCGGGGCCGCGGCCAGCGGCGGCGGCGCGTCCGGCCGGGCCGGGGTCAGCGTCGCGCCCTTGCCGCCCGGTCCCACGGTCGCGGGCAGCACGAACGCGCCCGCGTTCTCGATCTGCACGGCGGTCGGCCGGTCGGCGGCGGCCAGCGTGCCGGAGCCGTCGTCCACCTTGGGCGCCACGGAGAGCAGGCCCACCATGATCGCGCCGACGCCGGCCAGCGAACCGGCGATCAGCAGCCCGGGCATCGCCCGCTGCATCGGAGTCTTCTGCTCGGCCATCACTTCGTTCCTCCCGCGTGCGCGGCCCTGCGGCGGCGCAGGGCGAGCCCGCCGCCCGCGCTGCCCATGAGCAACATCGCCCCACTGGCCATCAGCCCGTACGGCCGGTCCGGCTCGTCGGGCGCCTCACCGGTGTCCACCCCGCCCTTGGGGACCTTGGCCACCTGCGCCCTGACGTACGTGGTCGCCGTCGGGCCGGTCGCGGTGGGCGTGGCCGTGCTCGTCCCCGTGACCGCCGGCACCACGACCACGTGCCCGAGCCCGCCGCTCGGCGTGGGCCGCGAGTGGTTCCGCGTGGGGGTGCTGGTCGCGGTGGACGTGCTGGTGTTGGTGGGGGTGGTCGTCGTGGTGGGGGTCGTGGTGGGGGTCTGCGACGGGTCGGGGGTCTGGCTGTTGGTCGGTCCCGACTTCTCCCGTACGGTCACCGTCACCGAGACCGGCCCGCCGACGAGCTTGCACTTCGCGCCGTGGTAGCCCGTCGGGATCTTGGCGGTGTTGGTGGACACCTTGAACGCGTCGAGCCAGGCAGGCTTGCTGGAGGCGTTCACGATCCTGATGGTGTGCTTGCCGTACTTCAGCTCCGGCGACTTCCAGATCGTGAAGCCGCCGTCGAGGTCGTCGTTGACGGGCAGGTCGTCGTCGGAGCGCGAGGGGTCCTCAGTGGCCACCTTGCCGCCGTCGATGTAGATGTCCACGGGGCCGGCGTCCTTGTCGTGCGGCCCGATGTACTCCACGCCGGTGCCGGTGAAGCTCAGCTCGGCCCAGGCCCCGAGGTCGTTGGTCTCGTGCAGGTCGTTGTGCACGTGGTTCTCGGAGCCCGGACGGTCGTCGATCGAGGTCCAGCCGGGGCCGTAGGTGATCTTCATGTCGGTCGGGTTGTCGGTCTCGTTGCCGTCGTTGGCGACGACCGTGCCGTCCGGCGGGGTGAAGTCGAGCTCGATGTCCTTCGGCGTGACTCTGATGTTCCCGACCTTGTCGATCAGGCCGGGGTCGTTCAGGGACTCGGGCAGCGACAGCTCGCCGTCGGGGCGCAGCTTGCCCTTCTGCTCGACCGAGCCCTTCGGCTGCAGGATGCCCTGCCAGCTGCTGCTCAGCTCGACGTTGCCGGTGGCGTGCACGTTGGCGCCCGGAGCGAAGTAGCCGGGCGACTGGAGCCGTCCGTGGTCGGCGTAGTCGAGCTTCCAGGTGAAGTTGAGCGGGTCGCCGACCACCAGGTCGGTGGCGAAGGTGAGATGGGTGTTCAGGCGTACCGGTGCGTGCCGCACGATGCTGTCGGCGCCGGAGGGAACGCATTCGTACTGCACGTCCAGGTCGGCCGGTGCGGCCGAGGCCGGGACGCCGGGCAACGCGACGACCCCGACGGCCGCCACCGATGCGATCGACGCGGCGAGCAACGACTTGCGCCACCGACTCACGGGACACTCCGATCATTACAAATAGACCGAGGGTAGATCTTAGAGTCGAAAACACCCGCAACGCAGGCGGTTTCCCCCAAGTTCCAGCACTTGTGATGAAGCCGTGTCCCCTGCTGGGTCCCCCGCCGCCTCCCCTGCCGCGAAAGCGGGTATACCTCCGGGTAACAGAATCGTATTCTGTCGTGCACGACACCTGCTGGGAGGCGAATCGATGCAGCGAGACCTCTTCGACGAGGAGCACCTGCTCTTCAGGGAAACCGTGCGCGAGTTCATGGCCCGCGAGGTCGTGCCGCACCACGGCCAGTGGGAGAAGGACGGCATCGTGCCCCGCGAGGTCTGGAAGAAGGCCGGCGAGATCGGCATGTTCGGCTTCGGCGTCCCCGAGGAGTACGGCGGATCCGGCATCACCGACTTCCGCTACAACGCGGTGATCGTCGAGGAGATCATCAGGACCGGCGCCTCCGGCCTGGGCTTCTCGCTGCACAACGACGTCATGGCCCCGTACGTCGTCGAGCTCACCGACGACGAGCAGAAGCAGCGCTGGCTGCCCGGCTTCGCCTCCGGGGAGCTCATCACCGCGATCGCGATGACCGAGCCGGGCGCCGGCAGCGACCTGCAGGGCATCAGGACCACCGCCGTCCGCGAGGGCGACCACTACGTGGTCAACGGCCAGAAGACGTTCATCACGAACGGCGTCAACGCCGACCTCGTGGTCGTGGTCGCCAAGACCGACCCCGAGGCGGGGGCCAGGGGAACGACGCTGATCGTGGTCGAGCGCGGCATGGAGGGCTTCAACCGCGGCCGGAACCTGGACAAGGTGGGCATGAAGGCCCAGGACACCGCCGAGCTGTTCTTCGAGAACGTGCGCGTGCCCGTCGCCAACCGCCTCGGCCCGAACGAGGGCGAGGGCTTCTTCCACCTGATGAACAACCTGCCCCAGGAGCGCCTGTCGATCGCCGTGGCGGCGGTGGCCGCGGCGGAGACGGTGCTGGAGCAGACGATCGAGTACTGCAAGACCCGCCAGGCGTTCGGCCGCAACATCGGCTCGTTCCAGAACACCCGGTTCGTCCTGGCCGAGCTGGCGACCGAGACGGAGATCGCCCGCCACTACGTGGACAAGTGCATCCTGGCGCTCAACGCCCGGCAGCTCACCGTCGTGGACGCCGCCAAGGCCAAGTGGTGGACCACCGAGCTGCAGAACAAGGTCATCGACCGCTGCCTCCAGCTCCACGGCGGCTACGGCTACATGATGGAGTACCCGGTCGCCAAGGCGTGGCTGGACAGCCGCGTCCAGACCATCTACGGCGGCACCACCGAGATCATGAAGGAGATCATCGGCCGGTCCTTCGGATTCTGACGGCGGGCGCGCGCCCGGCCGGGCCGCGCCGCATACTGTCAGCATGGACGGCGGCCTGATCCTCCTCGTTTTCCTGGCGTTACTGTTCGCCTGGGGGCTCAACCGCGTGCGCAGGGCCTTCCGGCTCGGCCCCGTCGGCTACGCGGGCGTGATGATCGTGTTCATCATCGCCATGCTGCTCGTCTGGGGCCAGACGATGCGCTGAGGCCGGGAAGGCTCACCCCGGCATCCCCTGCACGAACCGGGTCAGCAGCCGGGCGAACTCGGCCCGCTCGGCCGCCGACCAGCCGGCCGTGGCCGACGCGAAGGCCGCCTGCCGGGCCTGCCGGGCCTGGATGAGCGCGGCGGCGCCCGCGTCGGTCAGCACCAGCCACGCCCGCCGCCCGTCGGCCTGGTCGGCCTCCCGCCGTACCAGCCCCGCCGTCACGGCGGCCGTCACGAGCCGGCTGGCCCGCGGCTGGTCGACGTTGAGCGCCTCGGCGACCGCCGACACGGTGAGCCGCCCGCCGGCGGCCTCGATCACGTCGAGCACCTCGAACTCGGGGCCCGCCGCGCCGTGCTGCCGGGCCAGCGCCCGCCTGCTCTGCCTGCGCCTGATCGCGACCATCGCCCGCTCGATCGCGGCAATTTCCTTGTCTTCATACATATAGTTGCTATTGTACATGCATGGACAGACCTATCGGATATTGGGTGAAGCACCTCGACAACCTGCTGGAGAACGCGATGGGCCAGGCCCTGGCCACCCACGGCGCCTCGCGCAGGGAGTGGCAGCTTCTCCACGCCACCGCCCAAGGGGAGAACGCCGCCGCGCTGGCGCCGTTCGAGGGGGTGGAGGAGGCCGTACAGAGCCTGACGTCGAGGGGATGGCTGACGGACGGGCGGCTGACCGACGAGGGCCGGGCCGTGCACACGGCCGTCTCCGAGCGGGTCACCCGCTTCCGGCAGCAGGTCACGCAGGGCGTGAGCCCGCAGGAGTACCGGACCGCCGTCGAGGTGCTGCGCCGCATGGCGGCCAACGCCGGACGCTAGGAGGCCGCCCGGTCCGCCTCCAGCACGACCCGGGCCACCAGCTCCGGATCGTCGCTCATCGGCACGTGCCCGCAGCCCTTGAGCAGCTTGACCCGCTGCCCCGACCAGCGCGCCGCGCGCACGGCCTGGCGGCGCGGCAGCAACCGGTCGCGCTCGCCCCAGGCGATCGTGTTGGGCGACTTCGGCGGGGCGGGCGGCATCAGCCCGCCGAACGACTCCAGCGTCTCGTCGAAGCCCGCCGCCCCCGCCAGCGCCTGCGTGGCCGCGACCAGCCCGGCGGGGTCGAGCCGGCTCGGACGGGCCACCAGCACCCCGCTGGACGCCGCCCGCATGACCGGGTTACCGGCCGCCCTGACAGCCTGCTCCGGCGACATCGCGCGCGCCGAGTTCCGCAGGGCCTTCAGCGTCGTCTGGCAGTAGAGCAGCTCGGAGCGCGACCAGAAGCCGGCCGGCGACAACGCGGTCGCCGCGCGCACGACGCCGCGCGAGGCCAGTTCGAGCGCGATGTAGCCGCCGAGCGAGTTGCCCACCACGTGCGGCTCCCGGATGCCGAGCAGCGCGCAGAACGACTCGACCGCGTCCGCCAGCGACTCCGCGGTGTACGGGATGCCCGCGGGCAGCCGCGGCGACACCCCGAAACCGGGCAGGTCGATCGCGATCACCGTGTGGTCGGCGGCCAGCCGGTCCATCACCGGCAACCACGCCTGCCAGTGGTGCCCGATGCCGTGGACGAGGATCAGCGGCTCGCCGCTGCCCCGGCGTTCGAAGGCCAGCTCCATGCGGCCCAGTGAACCACTCACCTGCTCCGGGTGGGAATCTCGAACCAGACCGCTTTGCCTTCCCTGGTGGGACGGGATCCCCAGCGCTTGGCCAGCTGGTCGACCAGGTAGAGGCCGCGGCCGCCCTCGTCGTTCTCCCCGGCGCTGCGGATGCGGGGCAGGCGGAGGTCCTGGTCGAAGACCTCGACCCAGACCGACTCCTCGCCCCTGCGCAGCCTCAGCGTGAACTCCTTGTCGCCGACCGGCTCCTCCTCGAAGCCCGGCATGTCCCAGGACTCCTCGAACGGCAGCGGCGGCCCCTCGACGACCAGCTCCCGGCGCGGAGAGTTGGCGGTGGAGGCGTGCAGCACCACGTTGGTGACGACCTCGGAGACCAGCAGGCAGGCCAGCTCGGCGCGTTCCTCGGGCACGTTCCAGCCGGAGAACGCCTCGGAGGCCATGCGGCGCGCCTCGCCGACCATGATCGGCTGGGCCGGGAAGGTGCGCTCCTCGACGTCGAGGTCGACGTCGCTGGAGCGGACGACCAGGATCGCCATGTCGTCGTCGATCTCGCCGGGCACCGCGATCGTGGCGGCGTCGGCGATGCGCTCGACGTCGGCGTCGGCCATCTTGGCGAGCTTCTCGCACAGCACGCCGAGCGTCTCCTCCTCGCTCGGCATCCTGCCGTCGCGGCCCGGACGCCGGTCGACCAGGCCGTCGGTGTAGAGCAGCAGCGCCGCGCCCGGCGGGAGGGTGCGGGTCTCCTCCTTGTAGACCAGGTCGGCGTGCAGGCCCTTGGCCCGGACGCCGAGCGGCTGGCCGACCTCCTCGATGTCCATCTCCAGGCACTGGCCGTCGACCACCAGCAGCGGCGGCGCGTGCCCGGCGTTGGCGAAGGAGAGCTGCCGGGACCAGGCGTCGTAGACGAGGTACTGGCAGGTGACGATGGGCGGGATGCTGACGTCGGCGCCGTTGTCGTCCTGCTCGGGGGTGGCGATGATGCGGGTCCACTCGTCGAGCCTGGCCAGGATGTCGGCGGGCGACTTGTCGTCTTGTGCGAAGGCCCGCAGCGCCGCCCTGAGCTGGCCCATGATGGCCGCGGCCTTGGCGCCCCTGCCCTCGACGTCGCCGATCACGATGCCGACCCGGCCGGCCGAGAGCGGGATCACGTCGTACCAGTCGCCGCCGACCTGGGTCTGGATGCCCTGGCCGTGGGAGGCGAGCGGGGCCGCCGGGTAGTAGCGCACCGCGATGTCGAGGCCGTCGAGCTGGGGCAGCGCCCTGGGCAGCAGGTGCTTCTGGAACGACTCGGCGGTGTGGCGCTCCTCCTCGAACAGCAGCGCGTTGTCGATCGCGAGGGCCACGCGGGTGGCGATGGCGCCCACGAAGTCGCGGTCGAAGGCGTCGTAGTGGGGGCTGCGCCGGTCGGTCAGGTTGGACAGGCCGAGGTACATCAGGCCCAGCGTCTCGCCGCGCACCAGCAGGGGGGCGACGATGGCCGAGGTCATGCCGATCTCACTGGCCAGGCGCGCGCTGCCCTCGTGCGGCGACGGATAGCTGGTGGTGGAGAAGTCCTCGACGAGGATGGTCTCCTGGCGGCGCAGCGCGGTGTCGGCGTAGTGGCCGGAGGGGTAGCGGATCTCCGCGCCCACCGGCTTCCACGTGCCCGCGGGCGGGGTCCAGCCCTGGACGTGCTCCGAGACCCGGCGGACCAGCCGGTCGCCCTCCATGAGCTCGATGAAGCAGTGGTCGGCGAACTGCGGCACGAGCATCTCGGCCACCCGCTTGAGCGTCTCCTCGACGTAGAGGGAGCCGGCCAGCCGCTCGCCGATGCGTTCGAGGAGCCCGAAACGGTCTTTCTCGCGTTCGTTGCTGCGCAGGGCCTCGCGGGCCAGGATGACGATGCCGGTGACCGACCCGGACGGGTGGCGCAGCGGCACGGCCTGGGCGCGGACGTAGACGATCGTGCCGTCGCCGCGCCTGACGTCGAACGTGCCCTCCCACACGCCGCCCTTGAGCACGTGCTTGGCCAGCTCGATCGCCAGCGGGTGGTCCTTCTCCATGATCCCGAGGGACAGGACGGACGCGTCACGCGCCGGCGCGTTGCCGGGACGGCCGAACAGCTGCTCGGCGAAGGGATTCCAGTAGAGGAGATTGCTGAAGCGGTCTGTCACGACCACTGCCATTTCGGCATGGTCCAGAACGGACCCGGCACCAAGGTGATCAGCCGTTTCTTGTGACAGATCCCCCCATCGCTTCATCCGGAGACCACTCCTTGGGGTGGCTTGTGCGCACAGCGGACCACGGGTGCTCCTGCAACTGTCTTGGCCAGGGGAGAGTGGAGGGCCTCCCAAGAGGGATTCAACCAAGTGGCTGCGCGCGCGTCAGCGCTTGGAGACAAAAACGTGCGCGGCAACGTCACGCGGAAGCTCCGCGGGAGTGTCGTTCGCGTCACCGTCACCTGTCACCCGCACACCGTCGTCGCTCGCCGCGAGCGTCACCTCGCGTCCGGGTTGTATCCCAACTTGCTTGAGTTTAAGCATCACAGCAGGATCGCTTTGCACTTGTTCGCTGATCCGGCGCACCACGACCGGGATGTCACGCGGCCCGGCGGCCTCGGACATCGAGGTCAGGACGTTGGCCGCGCCCTCGGTGACCTCCTGCGCCCCCAGCTCGGCCAGCCCCGGGATGGGGTTTCCGTGCGGGCAGACCGTGGGGTTGTCGAGCAGCGTCACCAGCCGCGCCTCGACCGACTCGGACATGACGTGCTCCCACCGGCACGCCTCGATGTGCACCTCTTCCCAGGGAAGGCCGATGACCTGGGTGAGCAGGCATTCGGCCAGGCGGTGCTTGCGCATCACGCGGGTGGCCAGCGTGCGGCCCAGGTCGGTCATCGACAGGTGCCGGTCGCCCTCGACGCGGACGAGGCCGTCGCGCTCCATGCGGGCGACGGTCTGGCTCACGGTGGGGCCGCTCTGCTGGAGGCGCTCCGCGATGCGGGCGCGAAGGGGGACGATGCCCTCCTCTTCGAGCTCATAAATCGTACGGAGATACATCTCCGTCGTGTCGATCAGGCCGTGTGCGGTCAAGGCTCCTCCCAACTGAAATGCTACGCCGGTCGTGGCGGGGACTGAGCCCGTCCGCTACGGGCACAGAAGTCATCAGGAACCCTATTGGGAGAACGACCGACGATGGTTAAGGACGGCAACAACGGAGCGGCCGAGTTCCTTCCCGCCCGGCGCGACCTCGGCTCCCTGCGCACGGCGGCCGCCCGCTGCGAGGGCTGCGACCTGTACGCGAAGGCCACCCGGACGGTGTTCGGCGAGGGCCCCGAGCAGGCCCGTTTCATGCTGGTGGGCGAGCAGCCGGGAGATCGCGAGGACCGCGAGGGTCATCCGTTCGTGGGGCCCTCCGGACGCGTGCTTGATCGGGGTCTGGAGGAAGCCGGAATCGAACGGGACGCGGTTTATCTGACGAACGCCGTCAAACATTTCTCCTTCACTCCCAGAGGGAAGAGAAGGATTCATCAGAAGCCGACGGTCGCCGAGATCGAGGCGTGCCGGCCGTGGCTCGGCGCGGAGCTGGAGGTGGTGCGTCCCGACGTGGTCGTGGTGCTCGGCGCGACGGCGGCCAGGTCGCTGCTGGGCAGGGCGTTCCGGCTGACCGAGCACAGAGGCGAGCCGGTGCCGCTCGGCGACGCGCTCGCGGTGGCCACGATCCACCCCTCGGCGGTGCTGCGCGCGCCCGACAGGGACGCGGCCTACGCGGGCTTCGTCTCCGACCTCAGGGCCGCGGCGCGGGTGTCGGAGCGGTAGTTGCGGAACCCGGCCACCGACAGGCCGACGACGAGCACGGTGACCGCGCACGCCAGTCCCCCGCCCACCCAGGCGCCGGTGAGCCCGAAGGCGGTCGCGGTCGCGCCGGCGCGCAGGTCGCCGAGGCGCGGGCCGCCCGCCACGACCACCATGAACACGCCCTGCATCCGCCCGCGCATCTCGTCGGGGGCGTAGAGCTGCAGGATCGACTGCCGCCACACCGACGAGATCACGTCGGCCACGCCGCCGACCGCCATGAACGCCACGACCAGCCACAGCTCGCGCACCAGCCCCGCGGCCGCGACGGCGAGCCCCCACATGGCGATGGCCAGCACGAGCGCGACGCCCTGCCGCGAGATCCGGCCCACCCAGCCGGAGAACAGCGCGCCGGCGACCGAGCCGATCGCCATGGCGGAGGTCACCCAGCCGAGCGCGGTCATCGAGCCGCCGAACCGATCGGCGGCCAGCTCGGGGTAGAGGGCGCGCGGCATGGCGAACACCATCGCGATGATGTCCACGACGAACGACATCAGCAGCACCGGGCTCCTGGCGATGAAGCTGAGGCCCTCCCAGACCGCCCGCGCTCCCGGACGTGTCACCTCGCCCAGCGGGGGCAGGGCGGGCAGCCTGAGGGCCGCGTAGAGGCCACCGCTGAACAGCAGGGCGTCCGCCGCGTAGGCGGCGGCGTAGTTCGGGTGGTCGCCGCCGGTGGACAGCAGCACGCCGCCGAGCATCGGGCCGACGACCGCGCCGAGGCTGTAGACCAGCGAGTTGAGCGCGTTGGCGGCCGGCACCAGCTCGGGGTCGAGGACGCGCGGGATCACCGAGCCCCTGGTCGGGCCGGTGATGGCGAACCCGGTGGCGTTGACCGCCGTCGCCGCGAAGATCAGGTACACGTTGCCCAGTCCGAGCAGGGCCTGCGCCAGGATGACCAGGGTGGCCGCCCAGGTGATGAGCGAGCCGATGACGAGCAGCCTGCGCCGGTCGAAGGCGTCGGCGACGGCCCCGCCCCACAGCCCGAAGACCAGCAGCGGGACGAGGTTGGCCATGCCGAGCAGGCCCACCCAGAGCGAGGAGTGGGTCAGGTCGTAGACCTGCTGGCCGACCGCCACGACGGTGACGGCGACGCCCACGTTCGAGACGGCCTGGCCGGACCAGATCCGCCGGTACGCGGGCACGGCCAGCGGCCTTGTGTCCACAAGATGACGTTTGACCAGTTCCCCGAATGCCACCTAAGGCAATTTAAGGTGCAAGTCTCTCCAAAGCCCAACCGGGTCGGGTGCGCCGGTAGCGCAGCCTGTCGTGCATCCGGTCGAGCTGTCCCTGCCAGAACTCCACCTCGGTCGGCGTCACCCGGAAGCCGCCCCAGAAGTCGGGCACCGGCGGATCCTCCGGCCAGCGGGCGGACAGCTCCTCGTAGCGCTCGTCGAGCTCCTCGCGCGAGCGCACGACCGCCGACTGCCGCGAGGCCCAGGCCCCGATGCGGGAGCCGTACGGGCGGGAGTTGTAGTAGTCGGCCGACTCCTGGTGGGAGATGCGGGCGACGGTGCCCTCGATGCGGATCTGGCGGCGGATGGCGTGCCAGGGGAACAGCAGCGAGGCGCGTCCGTTCTCGGCCAGGTCGCGGCCTTTGCGGGACTCGTAGTTGGTGTAGAAGACGAAGCCGTTCTCGTCGTAGCCCTTGAGCAGGACCGTCCTGGCGCTCGGCCGGCCGCCCGCGGAGGCGGTGGCGAGGACCATGGCGTTGGGTTCGGGCAGGCCGGCGTCGAGCGCGTCCTGGAACCAGACGGTGAACTGCGCGACGGGGTCGGACGCGAGGTCGGTCTCGAGCAACGGCTCGCCCTCGTACGTTCGGCGTAGCGCCGCCAGCAGGGGCGGGCGCGGGGTGGCATCCACGAGACGGTATTCTTGCGCGCTCATGTGGCAGATCCCACGCTAGGGCGCGTTCGGCGGCCTGACGCAGGTCGCGGGACACGCGCCCACAGCAGGCTCCCTACCAGCGGGTTTGACGTTTCGGCGGGTCCCGAGACCGACCATGACCTGGGAGGGGGTTAAATTGACCCGCCGGTATCTCGACATCAAGGCATTGCCGTTACATGGCAAGAAAGGGAGGCGGCCGAGCATGTCCGACTTCAAACCCGGCCTCGAAGGCGTCGTAGCTTTCGAGACCGAGATCGCGGAACCGGACAAAGAAGGGGGCGCCCTTCGATACCGGGGCGTCGACATCGAGGAGCTGGTCGGCCGTGTCCCGTTCGGGCACGTTTGGGGCCTGCTGGTCGACAACAAGTTCCAGCCGGGCCTGCCCCCGGCGGAGCCGTACCCCATCCCTGTCCACTCCGGTGACATCCGCGTAGACGTGCAGAGCGCGCTGGCCATGCTGGCTCCGGCCTATGGCTTCAAGCCCCTGCTCGACATCAGTGACGAGGAGGCCCGCGACCAGCTCGCGCGCGCCTCCGTGATGGCGCTCTCCTTCGTCGCGCAGTCCGCGCGCGGCCTCGGCCTGCCGATGGTGCCGCAGAGCCGGGTCGACGAGGCGAAGACCATCGTCGAACGCTTCATGATCCGCTGGCGCGGTGAGCCTGATCCCAAGCACGTCAAGGCCATCGACGCCTACTGGACCTCGGCCGCCGAGCACGGCATGAACGCGTCCACGTTCACCGCCCGCGTCATCGCCTCCACCGGCGCCGACGTGGCCGCGGCGCTCTCCGGCGCCGTGGGCGCGATGTCGGGCCCGCTGCACGGCGGCGCCCCCGCCCGCGTGCTCCACATGATCGAAGGCGTGGAGCAGCTGGGCGACGCCAAGAAGTACGTCCAGAGCGAGCTCGACAAGGGCAACCGGCTCATGGGCTTCGGCCACCGCGTCTACCGCGCGGAGGACCCGCGCGCCCGCGTGCTGCGCCGCACCGCCAAGGAGCTCGACGCGCCCCGCTACGAGGTCGCGGCGGCGCTGGAGCAGGCCGCCCTGGAGGAGCTGCACGCCCGCAAGCCCGACCGGGTGCTCGCCACCAACGTCGAGTACTGGGCGGCCGTGGTGCTGGACTTCGCCGAGGTGCCCTCGCACATGTTCACCTCGATGTTCACCTGCGCCCGCACGGCCGGCTGGGCCGCGCACATCCTGGAGCAGAAGCTCACGGGCCGGCTGGTGCGTCCGAGCGCCAACTACATCGGCCCGGCCTCGCGCCCGCTGAGCGACGTCCCCGGCGCCTCCGAGGTTGTCGGCACGATCTGACACGTTTTCGCCCGTGTCATGAACGGCCCGCCCGCTCAAGGGCGGGCCGTTCCGCGTCTCATTCGGCGGACCCGTGCGACGTCACCCGGACGGCCTCAGTACGCTTGGCACGTGGCTGACATCGTGATTCCCGCTGACATCAAGCCCGCCGACGGCCGTTTCGGCTGCGGGCCCTCGAAGGTTCGCACCGAGCAACTGGCCGCGCTCGCCGCCTCCGGCGCGAGCCTCATGGGCACCTCCCACCGCCAGAAGCCGGTCAAGAACCTGGTCGGCCGCGTGCGCTCCGGCCTCGCCGACCTGTTCTCGCTGCCCGAGGGCTACCAGGTCGTGCTGGGCAACGGCGGCACCACCGCGTTCTGGGACATCGCGGCCTTCGGGCTGATCAGGGAGAAGTCCCAGCACCTGTCGTTCGGCGAGTTCTCCTCGAAGTTCGCCGCCGTCGCCAAGAAGGCGCCCTGGCTGGCCGACCCGAGCGTGATCAAGTCCGACGTCGGCACCCACCCCACCGCGGTGGCCGAGGACGGCGTCGACGTCTACGCCCTCACCCACAACGAGACCTCGACCGGCGTCGCCATGCCGATCTCCCGCGTGGGCGGCGACGACTCGCTGGTGCTGGTCGACGCCACCTCCGGCGCGGGCGGCCTGCCGGTCGACATCGC
The DNA here is from genome assembly GCF_053596515.1 of Nonomuraea sp. NPDC001684. NCBI lineage: Bacteria > Bacillati > Actinomycetota > Actinomycetes > Streptosporangiales > Streptosporangiaceae > Nonomuraea > Nonomuraea sp. NPDC001684. The sequence goes on along the minus strand of NZ_JBSFGJ010000120.1, from coordinate 9,312 downwards.
CGAGACCGACGTCTACTACTTCGCCCCGCAGAAGAGCTTCGCCTCCGACGGCGGCCTGTGGATCGCGATCATGTCGCCGCGCGCCCTGGCCAGGGTCGAGGAGATCGCCGCCTCCGGCCGGTACGTCCCCGAGTTCTTCAGCCTGCCGATCGCGATCGACAACTCCGGCAAGGACCAGACCTACAACACGCCCGCCGTGGCCACGCTGTTCCTGCTGGCCGACCAGCTCGACTGGATGAACGGCAACGGCGGCCTGGCCTGGACCACCGCCCGCACCGCCGAGTCCAGCCAGCGCCTGTACACCTGGGCCGAGAAGTCGTCCTACGCCACGCCGTTCGCCGCCCCGCAGTTCCGCTCGCAGGTGGTCGGCACGATCGACTTCAACGACGACGTCGACGCCGCCGAGGTGGCCAAGGTGCTGCGCGCCAACGGCATCGTCGACACCGAGCCCTACCGCAAGCTGGGCCGCAACCAGCTCCGCATCGCGATGTTCCCGGCCATCGAGCCGTCCGACGTCGAGGCGCTGACGGTCTGCGTCGACCACGTGGTCGAGCGCCTCTAGCCCATCGCGCGCCGGCCCGTCCGGCGGGTCAGCTCGTCCAGGAGCGCCAGGGCGTCCGCCTCCTCGACGCTCTGCGCGAACCTCGTCAGCACCGGCAGCCTGTCGGTGCTGACGGCGAGGGCGTCCAGCATCAGGCGGCTGACGTGCTCGGCCCTTGAGCAGGCGGCCGCGTAGCGGAAGGCGTTGCGCGCGGGCGTGCGCACCAGCAGGCCCTTGCGCACCAGCCGCTCGGCGACGGTCTGCACGGTCGTGTACGCCAGGTCGCGGTCCTCGTTGAGGCTGCCCAGGAGCTCCCGCACGCGCATGGCCCGGCCGGCATCCCACAGCACGTTCATGATCGCGCGTTCCAGGGATCCCAGGTTCGCCAACTCAACCAGTCCTCCGGCTCGATCAGTAGGAAACATTCTTGCCCGAACAGCCCCCGATCGGCCAGGGGCGAGCGCTGCCCCGCAGCCTCGGCTACCTCATGTTCGCCAGCCGCTGGCTGCAGGTCCCGCTCTACCTGGGCCTCATCGTGGCGCAGGCGGTGTACGTCTGGCAGTTCATGACCGAGCTGTGGCACCTGCTCAGCAGCGTCTTCCTGCACCCGGCGACCGGCGACGGCACGTCGGCCGAGGTCGTCGTCATGCTGACGGTCCTGGCGCTGATCGACGTCGTGATGATCTCCAACCTGCTGATCATGGTGATCATCGGCGGCTACGAGACGTTCGTCTCGCGCATCAACCTCAACGACCATCCCGACGAGCCCGAATGGCTCTCCCACGTCAACGCCAACGTGCTGAAGGTCAAGCTGGCCACGGCCATCGTGGGCATCTCGTCGGTGCACCTGCTGCAGACGTTCATCCGGGCCCGTGACGTGCCCAACGACAAGATCATGTGGCAGACGATCATCCACCTGGCGTTCGTGGCCTCGGCGATCGGCCTGGCGCTCATCGACCGCATGCTCTCCAGCTCACCGGCCGAGCACACCAAGCCGCACCTGTAGGGCTCAGACGCGGGCCGGCAGCTCTTTCCTGCGGCGCAGCACCCAGGCGGCCACCACGCCGCCCAGGAGCCCGAACAGGTGGCCCTGCCACGAGATGCCCTGCTGGTTGGGGAGCAGGCCCCACAGGATCGAGTAGTAGGCCACGCCCACGCCGATGCCGATCAGGATGTCCACCAGGCGGCGGTCGAACAGGCCGCGGGCCAGCACGAAGCCGAAGTAGCCGAAGACCAGGCCGCTCGCGCCGATGGTGATCACGCCGGGGCTGGACACCCACGTGCCGAGGCCGCCGATCAGCACGATCAGCAGCGTGGCCCAGAGGAACTTGCGGATGTCGCGCACCGCCGCCAGGAAGCCCAGCACCAGCAGCGGCAGCGAGTTGGCCATGAGGTGGCCGAAGCCGCCGTGCAGGAACGGCGCGAACAGGATGCCCACCAGGCCGTCGGCGTCCCAGCCCGCGATGCCGTAGGAGTCGAGCGCGCCGCCCATCACGTAGTCGACGCCTTCCAGGACCCACATCACGGCGAGCATGGACCCGAGGATGACGATCGCCTTGATCGCGCTCGACAGGAAGGTGCCGGCGCCGCGCCTGGCCGACTCGAACCTGGAACCCGAATGGTCGCTCATGCGCTCTCCTGGTGGTGGTCTCCTCCCTTTACCGTACGCAGGAAAGGTCACGCACGCGCGTTGACGCGGCCCCTTCCGGACGCGCGGAAGGGGCCGGCGTACGGGTGAGGGTTACTCGCCCTTCCACTGGGGGGCGCGCTTCTCGGCGAAGGCCGCCGCGCCCTCCATGGCGTCCTTGGAGCCGAACACCGGGTTGATGATCGCGCCCTGCCTCTTGAACATCTCCTCCAGGGGCCAGTCCTGGGACTCGATGATCACCTTCTTGGTCGCCGCGAGCGCCAGGGGCGCGTTGGCGGCGATCTTGCGGGCCAGCTCCAGCGCGCCCTCCAGGGCGGCCCCCGGCTCGGTGATCCGGTTGACCAGGCCCAGCTCGTACAGGCGGGAGGCGGGGTAGTGGTCGCCGGTCAGGGCGATCTCCATGGCGACGTGGTACGGGATCCGCCGCGGCAGCCGCATGATCCCGCCCGCGCCCGCCACCAGCCCGCGCTTCGGCTCGGGCAGCCCGAACGTGGACTCCGACGAGGCCACGATGACGTCGCAGGACAGGGCCAGCTCGAAGCCGCCCGCCAGGGCGTACCCCTCGACCGCGGCCACCAGCGGCTTCTTGGGCGGCGCCTCGGCGATGCCGCCGAAGCCGCGCCCCTCGACCACCGGGACGTCCCCGGACAGGAACCCCTTGAGGTCCATGCCCGCGCAGAACGTGCCCCCGGCGCCGGTCAGCACGTACGCCGAGATCTCGGGGCGGGCGTCGAAGGTGTCCAGCGCCTCGGCGATCCCCCGGGCCACCGCGCCGTTGATCGCGTTACGCGCCTTCGGCCGGTTGATGGTGATGACCGCGACGTTGCCGGACTCCTCGACGAGCACTTCGTCAGACACGGGACCTCACTTGGGCTGGAAGCGGATGCCGCCGTCGAAGCGCACGACCTCGGCGTTCATGTAGTCGTTCTGGACGAGCGAGTGCACCAGGTGGGCGAACTCGTCGGCCCGGCCCATGCGCTTGGGGAAGACCACGGGGGCCACGAGCTTGGCCTTGAACTCCTCGGCGTTGCCGGAGAAGCCGTAGATGGGGGTGTCGATGATGCCGGGGCAGATCGTGTTCACGCGTACGCCGATGGCCGCCAGGTCGCGCGCGGCGGGGACGGTCATGCCCACGATGCCGCCCTTGGAGGCCGAGTAGGCGAGCTGGCCCGTCTGGCCCTCCAGGGCGGCGACGGAGGCCGTGTTGATGACCACGCCGCGCTGGCCGTCGGCGTCCACCGGCTCGGTGGCGGCGATGGCGGCCGCGGCGATGCGCATGAGGTTGAAGGTGCCGATCAGGTTGACCTCGATCACCTTGCGGTACGTGGCCGGGTTGTGCGGCTTGCCCTCGCGGTTGACCGTGCGCTCGGCCCAGCCGATGCCCGCGCTGTTGACCACGACGCGCAGCGGCTTGCCCGTGGCCACGGCCGCGTCGACGGCCGCCTGCACCTGATCGTCGTCCGACACGTCCGTCCTGACGAAGACGCCGCCGAGCTCGTCGGCGACGGCCTTGCCGCGCTCCTCGTTGAGGTCGGCGATGACCACGGTGGCGCCCGCGCGGGCGAGCTCGCGGGCCGTCGCCTCACCGAGGCCGCTGGCACCGCCGGAGATGATTGCTGCAGATCCGTTGACGTCCATATCCCGGACCTTAACGCGCCAACCGAATGAAGTTCTACTCGGGGCCGGTTAAATTCCGCCCACGGCGCTGTCGACGTCGGAGTACACCTTGATCCGCCGGTCGAGCCCCGTGGTCCGCAGGATACGCGCCACGGGCGCCTGGGGCGCGGCGAGGGACACCCCGCCTCCCTCTCCCGTGGCCAGCCGCCAGGCCTCGATCAGCACCGAAAGACCGCTGGAGTCCATGAACGACAGCTGCTGCAGGTCGAGCACGAGCCTGGCGCTGTCCTGCTTGATGGCGTCGCGGACCTCGTCGCGGAGGAACGGTGCGGTGAACAGATCGAGCTCTCCCTCAACGGCCACCACCACGGCGTCACCCAGGGCGTGTCGCGCAAGCCGCAGCTTCATTTGGCCCCTCCTCGATGAGCCACTGTACTTCGACATCCCCGGATAGCGGGCATGCACAAACTACGAAGAGCCGGATACAGAAGGACTAGACCGGACTAATCACGCGCTGGACGCGGCGCTGAGGGTTCTTACCCAGCCGGCCGCCCGGCCCGCGACCTGGGGACCAGGTTGCCTCATCCGGCCGGGACGGCGAAGCCGTACGGGAGCTCCAGGCGGTGCCCGGCCAGCAGCTCGGCGTCGGCCAGCAGCTCGCGCGTGGGCCCGTCGGCGGCGATCACGCCTCCCGACAGGATCAGCGAGCGCTCGCACAACTCCAGCGCGTACGGCAGGTCGTGGGTGACCATGAGCACCGTCACGTCCAGCGAACGCAGGATCTCGGCCAGCTCCCTGCGCGCGGCCGGGTCGAGGTTGGAGGACGGCTCGTCGAGCACCAGGATCTCCGGCCGCATCGCCAGCACCGTGGCCACCGCCACCCGGCGCCGCTGGCCGAACGACAGGTGGTGCGGCGGCCGGTCGGCGGCCTCCAGCATGCCGACCCGGTCGAGCGCGTCGCGGACCACCCGGTCGAGCTCGGCGCCCTTGAGGCCGGCGTTGGCCGGGCCAAAGGCGACGTCGTCCCGGACCGTGGGCATGAAGAGCTGGTCGTCGGGGTCCTGGAAAACCAGGCCGACGCGCTGCCTGATCTCCTTGAGCGTGTCCTTGCGCACCGGGACGCCGCCCACGGCCACGCTGCCGTGCCCGGCGGTGAGGATGCCGTTGAGGTGCATGACGAGGGTCGTCTTGCCGGCGCCGTTGGGGCCGAGCAGCGCCACCCGCTCACCGCGGCCGATCGCCAGATTCACGCCGAACAGCGCCTGAGTGCCGTCGGGGTAGGCGTAGGCCAGGTCACTGACCTCCAGAGAGTTCACCATGAGAGCCCCAGAACCGCGAGTGCCACGACGGGCAGCGCGAGCGCCGCCGCCCACTGCCCGATGGATGCCGAAATATCTTGAATTATCGGCATCCGTCCAGCGTAGCCGCGACTCAGCATCGCCAGATGCACCCGCTCGCCCCGCTCGTACGAACGGATGAACAGCGCCCCGGCCGAACGCGCGATCACCGGGATCTGCCGGAAGTTGCGCGCCTCGAACCCGCGCGACTCGCGGGCCACCCGCATCCGCCGCATCTCCTCCAGGATCACGTCCATGTACCTGAGCATGAACATGGCGATCTGCACCAGCAGGCTCGGCAGCCGCAGCCGCTGCGCCCCGACGAGAATGATCCGCGGCTCGGTGGTGGCCGCGAGCAGGATCGAGGCGATCACCCCGAGCGTGGCCTTGACCAGGATGTTCCAGGCCGCCCACAACCCCGGCACGCTCAGCGAGACCCCGAGCACCGTCGTGCGCTCGCCCATCCCGATCACCGGGATCAGGAACGCGAACAGCACGAACGGCAGCTCGATCACCATCCGCCGCAGCACGTGCCCGACCGGCACCCGCGCGGCCAGCGCGACGCCCCCGAGCAGCGCCGCGTAGACCGCGAACGCCCAGAAGCGCTCCCGCGGCGTGGCCACCACGACGACGGCGAAGGCGAAGACGGCGAGCAGCTTGCACTGCGGCGGCAGCCGGTGGACGAGGGAGTCACCCGGCAGGTAGAGATCGTGCCGATGCCCCGCGCCCACCGTCACTCACCGTCTCTCACAGATCAGACCCCTACGTTCGTACGGCTGCGCGCGGCGAACGCCACGGCCCCGGCGATGAGCAGCACGAGCCCGACGCCGACGATCCCGGCCACGCCGACCGGGATGCCGCCCACCTCACCGTAGTCGGCCAGCGCCCACGACCCGAACGCGTGGTCGGCCGCCTGGCCGCTGAAGCCCTTGTTCTCGGCCACGGCCTCCAGCCCGTCGGGGTCGGAGGCGGCGAAGAAGGACACCACGCCGGCCAGCACCAGGGTCAGCCCGATCCCGCCCAGCAGGAACGGCTTGAGCGCGCCCGGCCGGGCCGCCGGCACCGGCTCGTCCACGGTCGTGGTGGCGCCGTCGGCCCCCTTGAGCACCAGCGGCTTGGCCAGCCCGCGGGCGCCGTACACCAGGTCGGGCCGGACGGCCAGCACGGCGGCGACGGTGGTGGCGGTGATCAGCGCCTCGCCGATGCCGATCAGCACGTGCACGCCGCCCATGGCCGCGGCCACGGCCGACACCTCGATGGGCGCGGTGCCGCCGATCCAGAACAGCAGGGAGAACACCAGCGCCGAGGCCGGCACCGAGATCAGCGCCCCGAGGAAGGCCCCGAGCGTCACCCCGCCCCGGCCCCTGGCCATCGCGGTGACCAGCCGGAAGACGCCCCACCCGACCAGCACGGTGACGATGCCCATGATGGTGATGTTGACGCCCAGCGCGGTCAGCCCGCCGTCGGCGAAGAACACGGCCTGCACCAGGAGCACCACGGCCATGCAGAGCACCCCTGTGTAGGGTCCCACGAGTATCGCCGCCAGCGCGCCGCCCAGCAGGTGGCCGCTGGTGCCCGCCGCGACGGGGAAGTTCAGCATCTGGACCGCGAAGATGAAGGCCGCCACGAGCCCCGCCATGGGCGCGGTCCGGTCGTCCAGCTCGCGACGGGCGCCCCGCAGGCAGACCGCTACCCCGGCGGCCGCCACCGCTCCGGCGGAGACGGATGTAGCTGCGTTGAAGAAGCCATCGGGTACGTGCACGGCAACGCCTCCAGAAGGACGAACAAATCCTCCTCACTTTAGAGCATCGTCTTGCACCTGCACATAGGTGGCAATTACTGAAGGAGCTTCCTGAGGATCGTTCGCGGCGTCAGCCGGTGCACGACCGTGCTCAGCCGTCCCTTCCCCGAGGTCGCGTACGGCCGCACGCTGCGCAGCAACGCCGCCCCCCGCCACCTGCGCGGGCCGGCGACCGTGTCGGCGTCGGTCTCGATCCTGAACAGCGCGGGCGGCCCGCCGAGGTCGAGCTCCAGGTAGGCGTCCCAGGTGCCGGGCGGGAGCCGGCCCACCGCCGGCCGGGCCGCGAACCCGCCTCCGGGCAGCGCCGTCACGCGCTCGGCGCGCTCGCGGCCGGTACGCCGTTCGCGCCAGACGATCTGCCTGATCGCCGCGCACTCGGGCACCTGCCCGGCCACGCTGACCTCGCCGTGCACGACCAGCCGGTGGCCCAGCCCCCACCTGGTGCGCTCCAGCCGGACGGTGCCGGGCACGGCGACGACATGGCCGCCGACGTCGATGCTCAGGTTGCCGTTGTCCCTGGTGAAGTACGGCAGGGTCACCACGCCGCCGATCAGGCGGGGCTGCGGCCGGGTGACGCCGTTGTCCCGGTCGGCGCCCAGCCGGCCGTGGCGCACCACCCCCTCCAGCTCGACCGCCACCCGCAGGTCCCAGACGCCGGAGGCGAGCGCGGCGGCCTCCACCCGGGCGGTGAACTCCGCGCCCCGCCGCTCGGCCGGGACCACGAGCTCGCCGTGCGGGTCGTTGCGGGGGCGCAGCACCAGGGCCACGCCGTCGTCCTGGCTGATGCCCTCCAGCCCGGCCGTGCCGCTCACCACCAGGTGGTCCTCCTCCCAGCGCAGCCCGGTCAGCCGCCGCCGCACGGTGGCGCTCTCGATGCGGGCCAGCCGGACCAGGCGGTCGACGTCGCCGAGCGCGGCCACGCGCTGCTTGTCGATGGTGTTGAGCCGGGCGTGCACGCCGGGGGTGAACCACTCGTCGCACAGCGCCGCGACCTCCTGGGCGATCTCCTTGCGGCGCACGTCGTCGCTCTCCAGGAACACCGTGCCGAGCTGGCTGAAGGCGTCGAGCCTGAAGTGCCGGCGCAGCAGGTGGTCGCGCAGCGGGCCGGGCTCGACGTGCCGGGCCATGAGCCGGATGGGCCGCCGGATCATGGTCAGCCAGGCGATCGGGTCGCGGCTGCCCGCCCGCTGCATGATGCTGCTGCCGTCGGATCTGGAGACCAGGTGGTAGCAGTCGTAGTCGGCGACCACCGAGATCACGCCGGCGTGGCAGTAGGCGTGCACGGTGAACATGATGTCCTCGCCGACCAGCATGTCCTCGGCGAAGCGGATGCCGTGACGCTCGACCATCTCCCGCCTGAACAGCTTGAAGCAGCTCAGGCTGTTGTAGACGTTGCTGTCGGCCAGGGTCAGGCGCTCGGCGTTCTGCTGGAACATCGAGGCCGGGGCCCGCCTGCCGTGGCCCACGATCTTGCCGAGCACGATGTCGGAGCCGTTCCTGTCGGCCATGGCGACCATGCGTTCCAGCGCCTCGGGGCCGAGGTGGTCGTCGGCGTCGCAGAAGAAGACGTACCGGCCGGTGGCGTGGGCGAGGCCGACGTTGCGCGGCCGGCCGGCGCCGCCCGACCCCTCGATGTGCACGACCTTGACGCTGGACTGGTGGTAGGTGGCATAGAGGTCGAGGAGCTCGGCGCCGCCGTCGGTGGAGCCGTCGTCGACGACGATGATCTCCTTCTTCACCCGCTGCACCAGCGCCGAGGTGAGGCACCTGTCCAGATAGGGACGGCAGTTGTGCACCGGGATGACGACGCTGACGTCGACCGTCTCGTCGTTGTTACCCGCCGCCGACATCGCCACCACTGCCGTCACCTCGGAGTCACGTTGCGCCGCCATGTCGTTTCAGTATGTGACGAACGCCCGTCGCCGCGGGGGGCGATCGGCCGTCTTGGAGTCACCTATTTGCCGACCCCGGCGATTCGTTGCATTCTTCGGATAGACCCCACAGATGGCTCTAATCAGCACATTCACCAGGGACCGAATGAGTTTCAGGGGAAAATCCTCGACCTGTCAGAGGAAGAAAACTCTCCGCCGGGATCAGGGACGTACTCCGTCGGCGTCTCAGGTCATCCTCCGGCGGGGTACACACGTCTACAGTTAGGCAACCTTGACCGGGGAGGTGGCGGTAATGGCATCGAATCTTCGCTGGCATCGGGCGGGCGGCACGGGTATGGGCAAGGCCGAGTTCGCTCGTTCATCGGCGCGCCTGACGGAGCTCTTCCAGTGCTCGGCGATGCTGCGACGTACGCGGCTGCGGGCCGAGGAGATCGTCGACGAGGCCCGCGCGCTGCTGGCCGAGGCCGAGGCCGAGG